>QHVJ01000513.1 GCA_003222275.1 Acidobacteriota bacterium
CGACAACGCGGGCACGCCGGCCTTGGCCGCCTCCGCCTTCAGCACGTGACGAGCCAAAAGCGCGATGTCTGCGCCCCGCTCGCGCAGAGGTGGCAGGGTGAGGACGATGCGGTTGAGCCGGTACATGAGGTCCTTGCGCAGCTCACCGACGGCGGCACGCTCCTCCAGCGTCACGTTGGCGGCGGTGAGGAACCGGACGTCGGCCTTCCGCGGCCGGGACTCGCCGAGCCGTCGGTACTCCTTCTC
>QHVJ01000196.1 GCA_003222275.1 Acidobacteriota bacterium
AGAAGATCGTCGCCGCCGCCGTGGGCGACGAGCGTGCCGATGCCCTCGAGGTGCTCCGCGGCGACGAGACGGGCTGGGGCCGAGTGATCGAGGCCGCCCGCACCGGATCCCTCTTCGCGGCGCGGCGGTCGGTCGTGGTGCGCGGCGCGGAAGCGCTCAAGGGCGAGGGCGCCGAGATGCTGGCCTACCTCGACGATCCGTCCCCGAGCGTGACCCTGGTCCTGGTCGCGGCCAAGGTCGACAAGCGGCGGGCGGTCTGGAAAGCGGTCGTCGAACGAGCCTCGGTGATCGTGGCCGAGCCGATGAAGGAGGCGGCGCTGCGCCGCCACGTGGCGGACGAGGTGCGCCGCCGGAAGCTGGCCGTGACCCAGGATGGCGTGGCCGAGCTGGTGGAGCGGGTCGGGCCCGATCTCCGGCGGCTGATGGGGGAGCTGGAGAAGCTCGAAGCGTTCGCGGAAGGTGGCGAGACGCTGACGGCGGAGGTGGTGGCCGCCGTCCTCGGCCGGGGCCGCGCCCGGCCGCTCTACAAGCTCGGCGACGCGCTGGCCGGGCGTCGGTCCGCCGAGGCGCTCAACTTCATGGAGGAGCTTCTCGACGAAGGGGAGGACGCGCTGCGGATCCTGGGCACGTTCCACCGGTCGCTCCGGCAGGTGCGGGGAGCGCTGGGGCTGAAGGCCGCCCGGGCCTCGCGGGAGCAGATGCTCTCCGCCTTGAAGCTGCACGGCCCGTTCGCGTTCAAGCTGAACGGCCTGCTCGACGCGGCCGGGAGCTGGTCCGACCTCGAGCTGGGGCGCGCCCTGGCCGCGCTCGAGCGGGCGGACGGCCGGCTGAAATCAGGCTCGGAGCCGCGCTCGACGCTGGCGTCCGCGGTCATGACGGCGTGCGGGGACGAAAAGGGGAGGGTCAGGTCCGCGGGGCGGACAGGGCGTTGAGCCGGCGGGAAAGCCGGCTCTTGTACCGGGCGGCGGCGTTGTCGTGGATGATGCCCTTCTTCGCCGCGCGGTCGATCTCGCCGGCCGTCTCCGCGAGGAGTTTCTTCGCCTCGTCATCGATGGTCTTGCCCGCGCTGAGCGCCGTGCGCAGCTTCTTGATCTGGCCCTTGAGCTGGGAAAGATTGCGGCGGTTGCGGTCCCGGTGCTTGAGCCCCTGCCTCATCTGCTTCCGCGCCGAGGCGTGCTTGGATGCCAATGACGTCCCTCCTCCAAAAGACGGCAAAAGCGGAGTTTAACGGACTTGGGGGAGCCGGTCAAGCCAGACCCCGGTCACGCCGCGCGGGGACGGGGACTCGTCCGCAGCACGGGCATCATCTCGGCGCTCATCTTCCTCTCCCGCGTCCTCGGTCTCGTGCGCGAGCAGGTCTTCGCCACGCTCCTGGGGGCGGGGCTCTATGCGGACGCCTTCCAGGCCGCCTTCCGCATTCCCAACCTGCTGCGAGATCTCTTCGCCGAGGGGGCGCTTTCCGCGGCCTTCGTCCCGACGTATACCCGCGCGCTGAGGGAAGGCGGCCCCGAGCGCGCCTACCGCCTGGCCAACCGCCTGATGACGCTGCTCGCGGTGGTGCTGGGCGCGCTGGTGGTGGCGGCCTTCATCTTCGCGGCACCGCTCGTGCTCCTGCTCGCGCCCGGCTTCGGGCGGGTCCCGGGCAAGATCGCGATCACCGTCCAGCTGACGCGCGTGATGCTTCCGTTCCTGCCCCTCGTTTCTTTCGCCGCGGTGGCCATGGGCATGCTCAACGCGCACCAGCGCTACGCCACGCCGGCCTTCGCCCCGGCCGTCTTCAACCTCGTGACCATCGCCTGGGCGTCGGTGCTGTGGGCCGCGGGCTTCTCGCCCGCGCAGGTGGCGCTCGGGTGGGCGGGGGGCACGCTGCTCGGCGGCGCCGCCCAGTTCGGCATCCAGGTCCCCGGCTTGCGGAAGGCGGGCTGGCGGTTCCGGCCCGAGTGGGGACCCTCCGACCCGGACCTGCGCGCCATCCTGTCGCTGATGGCCCCCGCCACCGTGGGGCTCGCCGCGGTGCAGGTGAACATCTTCGTGGGCACCAACTTCGCTTCCGCCGAGGAGGGCGCGGTCGCGTGGCTGTCGTACGCGTTCCGGATCCTGTACCTGCCGATCGGCATCTTCGGCGTCGCGGTCGGAACCGTGGCCACGACGGGGCTCGCCCTCCGGGCCGCGGCGGGGGACATGGAAGGCGTCCGCGACACCGTCCGGCGCGCGCTGCGTTTCCTCTGCTACCTCACCCTGCCCGCGACCGCCGGGCTCATGACCCTCGGCGTGCCGGTGGTGCGCCTGCTCTTCGAGCGGGGTAAGTTCCACGCCGGCGACACGCAGTCCACCGCGGCCGCCCTCGTGCTGTACTCCACGGGCCTCGTCGCATACACGGGGGTCAAGGTTCTCGCCCCGGCCTTCTACGCCCTCGGGCGCCCGCGCGTCCCGCTCCTCGCGAGCGCGAGCGCGGTGGCCACCAACATCCTCGTCATCCTGATGCTTCACGGCCGCCTCGGCTTCCGCGCCATCGCCCTCGGCACCGCGCTCGGGTCGATCATGAACGCGGCGGTGCTCATCGCCGTCTTCCAGTCGCGCGTCGGCGGCATCGTGCGCGAGCTGTTCTCCTCGACCCTCGCGAGGATGGTGCTGGCCGCGGCGGTGATGGCGCCCGCGGCCTGGTACGCCGCGCGCCTGCTCGAAGAGTGGTTCGGGACGCGGGGTCTGCGCGCGCAGCTCGTGACCGGGCTCATTCCGGTGGCGCTGGGCGGGGCGATCTACGTGGGGCTCACCGCGCTTCTCCGCGTCGCCGAGGCCGCCGAGTTGCTGGGGCTCGGGGGGCGCCTCCTGGGCCGCCTGGGGCGAGGGAGAAAGCTCTAGGGCTGGGGTCCTTCCCCCAGACACCACAAAGTATTGTGGCGCGGCGGCGCTTTGTGCTACCTTTCGGGCGACCGGCCCGCCGGCAGAAACGCGGGCGTCAGGAGGGTCGCCGATGACCAGACGCAATGTGGCCTTTGCCGCCGCCGCGATCGTCGTCGCCCTGCCCGCGGGGGCGCTCGCCCAGCTGGGCGGAAGCGCGCGGGCCAGCCGTGAGGGCCTGCCGAGCCAGGAACACTATCGCCTCCGGCTCGAGTATCGGGAGTGGCGGCCGGACCTCACGGGCAACATGCTGAAGGCGTCGCGGGACGCGGACGGCACGGTCGTGGACCTCAACGACGACCTCGCCCTCGAGAAGGACCGTACCTTCCAGGCCCGGGCCGAGATCCAGTTCAAGCCGGGGCAGAAGCTCCGCGGCTCCTACACGCGGCTCAATTACCACGGGGACGTCGCCGCCGCTCCGCACACGTTCAAGTTCGGGGAGAGCCTGTTCGTTACGGGCAACCGAGTCGTGACCACGATGAAGGGGGCCTACTACTCCGCGGACGTCGAGTTCGACTTCGTAAAGGGACCCGGCGGCTTCCTCGGCGGCATCGTCGGCGCGCGGATGCTCGACGTGGACCGGACGCTCGTCTCGCCCGCCGACGAGAAGCGGGAGGCGGACACGCTGCGCCAGCCGCAGCCGGTGATCGGTGTCGTGGGCCGGGGCTACGCCGGGCGGTTCAGTGTCGAGGGTGAGATCGCCGGCCTCAGCTTCGGCGGCCGCGGCAGCGTGTTCGAGTTCGACGCCGGCGGGCGCTTCCACCTCTCCGACCGCCTGGCCGTGCAGGCGGGGTACCGCGTCCTCTCCGCAAAGCCCAAGGACGGCGCCGACGCGGTGGAGTTCCGGATGGGCGGATGGCACTTCGGCCTCGAGCTGAGTCTGTAGCAGCAGCTACGCTGTTGGAGCGCCCGCAGGAGCGACCTCCTTACCGCCCTCGAGGGATTCACTCCCGAGAGGGCGGAATTCGTTGAAGGGTCGCTCCGAGGACGCGGCTCTTCGTCACCCGAAGGGTGACGCTTTGATTGTTGAAGAGTATCTGGACCACCTGCGTGTCGAGCGCGGGCTGGCCGAGAACTCCCTCGTCGCCTACGGGCACGATCTCCGCCGGCTCGCCGCGTACGCGGGGGAGCGGCGCAAGCACGTCCTCGACCTGCGCCAGCGCGACCTGACCGACTTCATCGCCCGCTTGCGGGAGGGCGGGCTCTCCGCGCGCTCCGCCGCCCGCGCCGTCCACGCCGTGCGGGGCCTCTACCGCTTCGCGGTGCGCGAGGGCCGGATCGACGTCGACCCGATGGAGAACCTCAAGGCGCCGCGATCCTTCCCGGCCCTCCCGCGCTACCTGACGTCGACCCAGGTCGACGCGCTGCTCGCCGCCCCCGACGTGGCCACGCCCCTCGGCATCCGGGACCGGGCGATCCTGGAGGTGCTCTACGCGACCGGATTGCGGGTCTCCGAGCTGATCGGGCTCCGGCCGGGCGACCTGGACATGCAGGTCGGCGTGCTCACCTGCTTCGGCAAGGGGCGCAAGGAGCGGCTGGTGCCGCTCGGCCGCACCGCGCGCAAATGGGTGCTGCGCTACGTGGAGGAGGTGAGGGGGGCGCTCATGCGGCCACGACCCTCCGCGGCCGAGCTGTTCCTCAGCCAGCGCGGCGGGCATCTCTCGCGCATGGGGCTGTGGGGCATCGTGCGCCGGCACGCGGTGACCGCGGGTGTCGAGCGCACGCTCACGCCCCACGTGCTGCGCCACTCCTTCGCGACCCACCTGCTCGAGCGCGGGGCGGACCTGCGGGCGCTGCAGGCGATGCTGGGCCACGCGGACATCTCCACCACGCAGATCTACACGCACGTCACCCGCGAGCGCCTCCGGAAGGTTTACGATCGATACCATCCCCGTGCCTAAGTCGTGATAGGCTACGGGCTTTTGGATCGCTCCCTCCGAGGTCGCAGGGAAGGCTAGGTCACGAATGGGCAAGAACGGCCGTCATCTCTTCTCCTCGGAATCGGTGACCGAGGGCCACCCCGACAAGATCGCGGACCAGATCTCCGACGCGGTGCTCGACGCCCTCCTCGAGCAGGACGCCACGAGCCGGGTCGCGTGCGAGACCGTGGTCACCACGGGCCTGGCGTTCATCGCCGGGGAGATCACGAGCCGGGCCTACGCCGATCTGCCCGCGATCGTCCGGGAGACGATCAAGGGCGTGGGCTACACAAGGGCCAAGTACGGCTTCGACTACGAGACGTGCGCGGTCATCTCCGCCATCCACGAGCAGTCGCCGGACATCGCGATGGGCGTGGACCCGGGCGGCGCGGGCGACCAGGGCCTGATGTTCGGCTACGCCTGCAACGAGACCGAAGAGCTGATGCCGCTGCCCATCATGCTCGCGCACAAGCTCACGCGGCGCCTCACCCAGGTCCGCAAGGAAGAGATCCTCGACTACCTCCGTCCCGACGGGAAGAGCCAGGTGACCGTGGAGTACGACGGCGACCGCCCCGCCCGCGTCGAGGCCGTCATCATCTCCGCCCAGCACTCCAGCCTCGTGAAGATCGAGACGATCCGCGAGGACATCCTGGAGAAGGTCATCCACGCCGTCATCCCCTCCAGCCTGCTCGACTCCAAGACGAAATACTTCATCAATCCCACCGGCCGCTTCGTCGTCGGCGGACCCCAGGGCGATTGCGGCCTCACCGGGCGCAAGATCATCGTCGACACGTACGGCGGGGTGGGCAGCCACGGCGGGGGCGCGTTCTCGGGCAAGGATCCGACGAAGGTGGACCGCTCGGCTTCCTACATGGCGCGGCACGTCGCGAAGAACATCGTGGCCGCGGGGCTCGCCGACCGGCTCGAGCTGCAGATCGCCTACGCCATCGGCGTGCCCGAACCGGTCTCCATCATGGTGGACACGATGGGGTCGGGCAAGGTCGAGGAAGCGCGGCTCGTCGACGCCATCCGCGAGATCTTCCCGCTCACGCCGAAGGGCATCATCGAGTACCTCAACCTGCGCCGGCCCATCTACAAGAAGACCGCCGCCTACGGCCACTTCGGGCGCAACGAGCCCGAGTTCACGTGGGAGCGCACCGACAAGGTCGAGGCCCTGCGCACCTTCGTGAAGCGCTAGCCGTAACCGCGACCCTACTTCCGCTCCCCGGCCCGCCCGGCCGGGCCGCCGCGTCCTATACTGAATCGAGAATCGTGAATCGCAAGGAGCCGGCTTCCCTGAAGCTCGCCGAAGCCCAGGAGTCCTTCCGGCGGCTGGTCGCGTGCGTCGAGGACTACGCCATCTTCCTCCTCGACCCGGACGGCCACGTGATCAGCTGGAACGCCGGCGCGGAGCGCATCAAGGGCTATCGGGCCGAAGAGGTCATCGGCAAGCACTTCTCGGTCTTCTACCGCCCCGAGGACGTGCAGTCGGGGCGCGCCGGAAAGGGATTGGAGATCGCGCGCCGCGAGGGGTGCTACCGGGAGGAGGGCTGGCGTCTCCGCAAGGACGGCACGCCGTTCTGGGCCAGCGTGGTCATCAACGTCCTCAGGGATGCGGACGGCGAGATCGACGGCTTCCTCAAGATCACGCGCGACCTCACCGAGCGTCGCCGGGGCGAGGAAGCCCTGCGCCAGAGCGAGCAGCGATTCCGCCTCCTCGTGCAGGCGGTCGAGGACTACGCGATCTTCATGCTGGATCCCCAGGGCAACGTCGCGAGCTGGAATCGCGGGGCCGAGCGGATCAAGGGCTACCGGGCCGATGAGATCATCGGGCGGCACTTCTCGACCTTCTATCGTGCCGACGACGTGCGGTCGGGACACCCGCAGCACGAGCTGGCGGTGGCCACCTCGGTCGGGCACTACCGGGAAGAGGCGTGGCGGGTCCGGAAGGACGGGTCCCTCTTCTGGGCCGACGTGACGATCACCGCCGTCCGGGACGACACGGGCACGCTGCGGGGCTTCGCCAAGGTGACGCGCGACCTCACCGAGCGCCGCGAGGCCGACGAGCGGCAGCTCCAGCTCTTCCGCGAGCAGGCCGCGCGAAGCGAGGCCGAGAAGGCCAACCAGATCAAGGACGAGTTCATGGCCGTCCTCTCCCATGAGCTGCGCACGCCGCTCAACGCGATCGTGGGCTGGGCGCACCTGCTTCGGTCCCCCGGGCGCCTTCCTCCCGAGCAGGTCACCCGAGGCCTGGAGGCGATCGAGCGCAACGCCACCATCCAGACGCAGATCGTCTCCGACGTCCTGGACATCTCGCGCATCACCTCGGGCAAGGTCCGCCTGACGCCGCGGCGGGTGGACGTCCGGGACGTCGTGACCGCGGCGGTGGACACTACCCGCCTCGCGGCGGAGGCGCGGCGGATCGAGTTGCTGTCGACGCTGCCGCCCGATCCTCAAATCGTGTGGGCGGACGCGGACCGGCTGCAGCAGGTCGTCTTGAACCTGCTCTCGAACGCCGTGAAGTTCACGCCCGCGCACGGACGCGTGGAAGCCACGCTCACCGCCCGCGACTCCCGGATCGAGATCACCGTCCGCGACAACGGCATAGGTATCGCGCCCGAGTTCCTTCCCCACGTCTTCGACAGCTTCCGGCAGGCGGATGCCTCCAGCTCCCGCACCCACGGCGGGCTCGGCCTCGGGCTGGCGATCGTGAAGCGGCTCGTCGAGCTTCACGGAGGCCAGGTGAGCGCCCAGAGCGAAGGGGAGGGCCGGGGGACGGCCGTGACCGTGACGCTGCCCGTGTTGTCCGTGACCAGTCCCGCCGTGGCCGCCCAGTCGAGCGAGGTGTCGGCGGCGACCCACCTGGCCGGCATCTCGGTCCTGCTCGTCGATGACCATGCGGACAGCCGCGAGCTGCTGACCGCCTTCCTCGAGGACCTGGGGGTCGTCGTCTACAACGCCGCGAGCGCCGACGAAGGCCTGGCCCTGCTCAGGAAGGCACGGCCCGACGTCCTCGTCAGCGACATCGAGATGCCGGGCGAGAGCGGATACGCGTTGATGCAGAAGGTCCGCGCCCTGCCGCCGGAGGCCGGCGGCCTGACCCCCGCCATCGCGCTCACGGCCTACGCACGCCCGGACGATCGGATGCAGGCGCTCACCGCCGGCTTCCAGGCCCATCTGGCCAAGCCCGCTCTTCCCGAAGACCTGGCGGCGGCGATCGCATCGGTGGTGGGCTGGACGAGGGGTTGACGCGGGCGCCGCGCTCGACTATCCTTTCATCCGGATCGACTGATGGCTGCTCCGGTCGTGCTCGCCGCGCGCCCCTCCCCGGTCGCCGCCCTCGTCGGCGGCCTGGAGACCCTGGCCGACCCCACGCGGCTCCGGCTCCTGCGGCTGCTCGAGCGCCACGAGCTCGGGGTGGCCGCGCTCTGCGACATCCTGCAGCTCCCGCAGTCGACGGTGAGCCGGCACCTGAAGATCCTGTCCGACCAGGGCTGGCTGGCGGGCCGGCCGCAAGGCACGACGCGCCTCTATCGCATGAAGGCGGAGCAGGACGCCGCCGCGCGCCGCTTGTGGCTCCTCTCCCGCGACCAGACCGAGGCCTGGCCGACCGCGCGCCAGGACCAGCTCCGGCTGGCCCGGCGGCTCTCCCGCCCGTCCCCGCCCGCCGCCGCGTTCTTCGCCGGCGCCGCCGGCCAGTGGGACCGCCTCCGCGAGGAGGCCTACGGGCGGGCCTTCACGCAGACGGCGCTGCTCGGCCTCCTGCCGGGCGACTGGGTCGTGGCCGACCTCGGCTGCGGGACCGGCCACGCCTCGGTGGCCCTGGCCGCGCACGTGGCCCGCGTCGTCGGCGTCGACCAGTCCGCGGCGATGCTGAAGGCCGCCCGCAAGCGCACCGCCGGCCTCGGCAACGTCGAGCTGCGGCGAGGGCGGCTGGAGGCGCTGCCGCTGGAAGACCAGAGCTGCGACGGCGCGCTCCTGCTCCTGGCCCTCACCTACGTGGGGGAGCCGGCGGCGGCGCTGGCCGAGATGGCGCGCATCCTGCGGCCCGGGGGCCGGGCGGTCGTGGTGGACCTGCTCCGCCACGACCGCGACGACTTCCGGCGCCGGATGGGACAGCAGGGCTTCGGCTTCGAGCCTGAGGAGCTGAAGACGATGATGGAGGCGGCCGGCCTGCAGCAGGTCACGGTCCGCGAGCTGGCCCCCGAGCCCGGGGCCAAGGGACCCGCGCTCTTGCTGGCGGCGGCCGCACGCACGACGCTTCAACCGACAAGGAGAAAGACCGCATGACGACGACGACCACTGCCCCCGCCAAGGGCCGCCTGGAATTCAAGGTCAAGGACCTCGGCCTCGCCGAGTGGGGGCGCAAGGAGATCCGCCTCGCCGAGGACGAGATGCCCGGCCTCATCGCGCTGCGCAGGGAGTACGCCGGGACGCAGCCCTTGAAGGGCCAGCGCATCACCGGCAGCCTCCACATGACGATCCAGACCGCGGTCCTCATCGAGACGCTGAAGGCGCTGGGGGCGGAGGTGCGGTGGGCCTCGTGCAACATCTTCTCCACGCAGGACCACGCGGCGGCCGCGGTGGCGGTCGGCCCCGAGGGCACGCCCGAGAACCCGAAGGGCGTCCCGGTCTTCGCCTACAAGGGCGAGAGCCTCGAGGACTACTGGACGTTCACGGAGCGCGCCCTCGACTTCGGGGGCGGAAAGGGTCCCACGCAGATCGTCGACGACGGCGGTGACGCGACGCTCCTCCTGCACAAGGGCGTCGAGCTCGAGAAGGCCGGCCAGGTGCCCGACCCCTCTACGGCCGACAGCGAGGAGCTACAGGTCGTCCTCGCGCTGCTCGGGCGGCTCCAGAAGGAGCAGCCGGGCCGCTGGGGGAAGGCCACGGCGGAGTGCCACGGCGTGAGCGAGGAGACGACGACCGGCGTCCACCGCCTCTACGAGATGGAGAGGAAGGGCACGCTGCTGTTTCCGGCCATCAACGTCAACGACAGCGTCACCAAGAGCAAGTTCGACAACCTCTACGGCTGCCGCCACAGCCTCGTGGACGGTCTCATGCGCGCGACCGACGTGATGCTGGCGGGGAAGGTCGCGGTCGTGTGCGGCTACGGCGACGTCGGCAAGGGCTGCGCGCAGTCGCTGCGCGGCCAGGGAGCGCGGGTCATCGTCACCGAGATCGACCCCATCTGCGCGCTGCAGGCGGCGATGGAGGGCTACCAGGTGCTCACCCTCGACGACGTGGTCTCGACCGCCGACGTGTTCGTCACCGCCACCGGCAACACGCGGATCATCACCGCCGAGCACATGGCCCGCATGAAGGACAAGGCCATCGTCGGCAACATCGGCCACTTCGACGACGAGATCGACATGGCGGGGCTGAAGAAGATCCGCGGCATCCAGAAGACCAACATCAAGCCGCAATACGACATGTGGACGTTCCCCGACGGCCACAGCGTGCTCATCCTCGCCGAGGGCCGGCTGCTGAACCTCGGTTGCGCCACCGGCCACCCCAGCTTCGTGATGTCGACGAGCTTCACCAACCAGGTGCTGGCGCAGATCGAGCTGGCCACCAACCGCGCCACGTACCAGAAGAAGGTCTACGTGCTGCCGAAGAAGCTCGACGAGAGGGTGGCCCGCCTCCATCTCGACAAGCTCGGGGTGAAGCTGACGAAGCTGACCCCCGCCCAGGCCGGCTACATCGGCGTCAACCCCGAAGGCCCGTTCAAGTCCGAGTGGTATCGGTACTAGAGGCTGGTCGTCCGCTTCGCGCTACGCTACGGGGCTAGTTTCCTGGGCGCTCGGTCGCGCCGCTCGCGCCGCGACCGCCCTGCGTTACTCTTTGCCAATTTCTCTGTCCTCGTTCTCTGCGGCCTCTGCGTGCCCTCTGCGGCCTCTGCGTTGAGAGGTAACGCCGTCTGTTAGGTTTCGAGGTTCAGCACGAGATACAACGCCAGCGCGCCGAAGATGATGTTCGGGGCCCAGGCGGCCAGCGACGGCGGCAGGCGGGCGGTGTTGCCCAGCGTCTCGAAGACGGTGAGGCACGCCCAGTACACGATCGCGATGAGGATGCTGGCGCCGATCCCGTAGAGCGCGCCCCGGCGGGCGACCACGAACGAGAACGGGATCCCGAGCAGCGTCATCACCACGCAGACGAAGGGATAGGCGAGCTTGTGGTGGAGCTGCACACGCAGCGGGACGACGTCGACTCCCACCGCCTCCAGCGACGCGATGTGGGCCCGCAGCTCCTGGAACCGCAGCGTGTCCGCCGCCCGCTCCTCCTGGCCGAAGTAGCTCGGGGGCTCGATCTCGCGCGTCCGCGCCCGGCTCACCTCGTGGAAGGACGGCCTCTCCCCGAAGGCGCGGCGCCAGCCGCGCTCGATGTCGTAGCTCATCCCGTTCCAGGCCGCGCTCGCGACGTAGAGGATGTCGTGGAGCTGCCAGAGCTTGGGGTCGACGTCGTAGATGGCCAGCCCGTAGAGCGTGATCCGGTCACGGTGGCGCGCGCCCTCGGGCCCGATGTAGTCGTAGTTGTAGAGCCGGCCGTCGCTGCCGAGCACCCAACGGTGGCTCTCCACGCTGGAAGACTGCGCCGGTCGGCCCTTGATGATGTTCAGGTAGCGGGTCGCCTCGCGGCTCATGGGCGGCAGCACGTACTCGGACGCGCCGAACATCGCCAGGCAGACCGCCGCGCCGAGGGCCAGCACGGGGCCCGCGGCCCGGTAGACGCTGATCCCGCCCGCCTTGAGGGCGGTGATCTCGTTGCGCCGGCTCATGACCCCGTAGGTGATGAGCACCGCCACGAGCACGCCCACCGGCGTGAGCAGGTGCACGATGCCGGGGCTGAAGAAGGCGTAGTAGCGGACGACGATGACGCCCTTGATCTTGTTGGTCTGGATCTCGTCGAAGAGGTCCATGAAGTTCACGAGCACGAACAGCGACCAGAAGGCGGCGAGGACGAGGACGAAGTGGCCGATCCAGGCCCGGGCCACGTAGCGGTCGAGGATGCCCGGCAGCGGCAGCGAGAGCCGCGGGATGCGCAGCACCAGCACCGGCCGCGCGCCCGGGCGGGCGACGCGCCGGACGAGACGAGGAGCGGGCGGGGGCATCGTTCCCGTCCGCCGGCGGATCTTGGGCAGCAGCACGCCATAGTGGGACGGATCGAGGGGGTCGAAGGCGGCCTCGCGATGGTTCAGCACGAGGAGGACGAGCGCGACGACGGCGAGCAGGATGTTCGCGCCCCACATCGACAGGAAGGGCGACAGGAGGCCCGTGTCGCCCGCCTGCTCGCCCAGGCGGATGAGCACGTAGTACACGAAGATCACGACGATCGAGAGGCCGAAGGCGGCCGAGCGCGCCTCCTTCTTGCTTCCGAGGGAGAGGCCGAGGCCGAGCAGGCCGAACACGATGCACGCGGCCGGGATGGCGAACTTCTTGTGGAACTCGACCGCGTAGCGTCCCCAGTCCGCGCGTCCCTTGCCGTGCTCCTTGAGCTGCCGGACCTGCTCCTGCAGCTCCCCGAGGCTCATCTCGCGGTCGCCCTTGGAGAGGGCCACGCTGGGGAAGAACGTGTCGTACGGCAGGGGCTGGTATCCGGCGGCCATCCGCTCGAGGTGGAAGTCCGACGGGTCCACGATGTTGAACGAGTAGACGGTGGCTTCGGTGAGGTCCAGGCCCACGGCCTTCCGCTGCTCTTCCACGTGCAGCCGCCCCGTACGGGCCAGGATCAGGCGCGGCTTGGCGTGGGTGCGGCCGTCGTGGATGAACACGTCCTTCCACTCCCCGGTGCGAGAGTCGATGTCCGAGATGTAGAAGACCATCCCCGCGACGAGGTCGTCGTTGAACACGCGCGGGGCCATCTGGGTGCGGGCCTTGCTGATCACGAGCTTGAAGATCAGCTCCCGGTAGGCCTGGTTGGCCGCGGGCAGGGCGATCCCGACGACGTAGAATGTGACGAGGCCGGCGAACGTCGCCAGGGCCAGCACCGGGCGCAGCAGGCGGGCCGGGCTCACCCCGCTCGCGCGCAGGGCCACGATCTCGCTGTCGCTGGCCAGGCGGCCGAAGGCGAGCAGCACCCCGAGCAGGAACGCCATCGGGATGGTCACGGAGAAGATGCTCGGGAGAAGATAGACGAAGGCCCGGACGACGGTCACGAGTTCCGCTCCGCGCGAGACGAGGATGCGCATGAGGTTGGAGATGGTGTCGAGCAGCAGGATGAACGTGAAGAGGAGCAGGCCGAGGGCGGTGGGCGGGACCATCTCGCGGACCACGTACCGGTCGAGGATGGTGGGCCGCAGTGCGGCGAGGGCCTTCACCGATGAATCGTAGCACGCGGTCCGCGGAGGCCCGGTAATGGTCCGGGTCGCGTTCCTCTGGCACATGCATCAGCCGCTCTACCGCGATCCGCTGGACGGAACGGTGATCCTGCCGTGGGTCCGGCTCCACGCCCTCAAGGACTATCTGGGCATGGTGCGTCTCCTCGACGAGACGCCTTCGGTCCACGTCACCTTCAACCTCGTGCCCGTCCTCGTCGACCAGGTCGAGGCTTGCGCGCGGGGAGAGGCCGACGACCCGCACCAGCGCGCGTCGATGGTGCCGGCGGCGGAGATGGACGAGGCCCAGCGCTGCGCGGCCCTCAAGTGGCTGTTCATGGCCCAGGAGCAGAACCTCATCGGGCGCCACCCGCGCTTCAAGGAGCTGCTCGCCAAGCGCGGGCCGCGCAAGGACGAGGGCGCCTTGCGCGCGGCGGTCCTTCACTTCTCGGTGCCGGACCTGCTCGACCTGCAGGTGCTGGCCAAGCTGGCGTGGTTCGACCTGGAGTGGCAGGAGAAGGACCCGGCGGTCCACGCCCTCGCGGCCAAGGGACGCGGCTTCACGGAGGCCGACAAGCGCGTGCTCGCCGAGCGCGAGCAGGCGCTCCTGGGCGAGATCCTGCCCGCGTACCGGCGCGCGGCGGATCGCGGCCAGGTCGAGCTCAGCGCCACGCCGTACTACCACCCGATCCTGCCCCTCCTCTGCGACACCGATGCCCATCGCGAGGCGCATCCCGAAGCGCCCGTGCCGCGCCGCTTTCGCCACCCGGAGGACGCCCTCGACCAGATCCAGCGCGCGCAGGCTCGACATGTGGAGGCGTTCGGCCGGCCGCCGGTGGGGATGTGGCCCTCGGAGGGCTCCGTCTCCGAGGAGGCGGTGCTGCAGATGGCCCGGGCCGGTCTTCGCTGGACGGCCTCCGACGAGGCGGTCCTCGAGCGCAGCCTCCGGAGCACCCTGCAGCGTGACCCGGCCGGCGTCGCCCAGCCCGTGGACATGCTCTATCGGCCGTGGCGGCGGGACACCGAGGCGGGACCGATCGCGCTCTTCTTCCGCGACCACACCCTGTCCGACCTCATCGGCTTCACCTACTCGCACCACGCGCCCGAGGAGGCGGCCGCCGACCTTCTCCACCGGCTGCGGCAGGTGGGGGAGTCGTGGCGGGGGACGGGCCTCGCCGGCGATCCCGTGGTCGGCATCTTCCTCGACGGCGAGAACGCCTGGGAACACTACCGCGACGGCGGCCGCGCCTTCCTGCGCGCCGTCTACCGCGGGATCGCGCAGGATCCGGTCCTGAAGGCGGTAACGCTGTCCGAGGCGTTGGAAGGCGAGGCGCTGAGGCCTTTGGCCCGCGTCTTCGCCGGGAGCTGGATCCACGCCGACTTCTCAGTGTGGATCGGCCACGCCGACGACCGCCGGGCCTGGGAGCTGCTCGGCGACGCCCGCGACGCGCTCACCGCGCACGCCTCCGCGGCGCCGGCCGAGAAGCGCGACCAGGCCTGGGAGTCCTACCGCGCCGCCTGCGGCAGCGATTGGTGCTGGTGGTACGGCGACGACCGGCACTCGGAAAACGACTACGAGTTCGACCGGCTGTTCCGGCGCTTCCTGCAGTCCGTGTACCTGAACCTCGGTCGGCCCGTGCCGGAGGCGCTGCTGGAGACCATCATCAGCACGCGCCGCTTCGAGGCGCCGGCGCGCATGCCTCGCGGGCCCGTCCGGCCCACGATCGACGGCGTCCTCGGCGACGGGGAATGGGACGCGGCCGGAGTCCACCGCGCCGGGCGGGCGGGGTCGATGGGCCGGGCGGGTCACGGGGTGAGCGCGATCCGCTTCGGCCTCGGCGACGGCACGCTCTACGTGCTGGTCGAGACCTCGGCGCCCGCCGAGGCCGTGCTCGCTTCCTCCGAGGTGGTGGTGACCGTCGGGTCGGTGCGCTACCGCGTCGGGGGCTCGTCGCGCACTCTCCTGCGCGAGGAGCGCAACGGCGAGGGGTGGGTCGCGCGGCCCTCCGCGGCGCGCGCCGCCACCGGCGCCGTGCTCGAGATGGGAGTCCCGCTTTCCGAGATCCCCGGCCACGACCGCGGCCGGCTCGAGCTGCGGGTCGCGCTCCGAAGCGGCGAGACCGAGGTCGAGCGCCACCCCGAAGTGGCCCCGCTGAAGATCCCGCTGGAGGTGCCCCGATGAGCGACATCGACTCGGTACTGAAGGAGGCACGCGTCTTCCCGCCGCCGCCCGAGTTCCAGAAGAAGGCCCACATCAAGAGCCTCGACGAGTACCGCGCGCTCTACAAGCGCAGCGTCGAGGACCCGGAGGGCTTCTGGGCGGAGCAGGCGGCCACCCTCGAATGGACGCGCAAGTGGGACCGGGCCCTCGAGTGGAACGCGCCCTTCGCCAAATGGTTCGTGAACGGCGCGCTCAACCTCTCCGCGAACTGCCTCGACCGGCACGTGGCCGGCCCGCGCCCGGACAAGACGGCCATCATCTGGGAGGGCGAGCCGGGCGAGGTGCGGCGGCTGACCTACGCGGAGCTGCTGAGGGAGGTCTGCCGCTTCGCCAACGTCCTCAAGGGCCTCGGCGTGAAGAAGGGCGACCGGGTCGGGATCTACATGCCGATGATCCCGGAGGCGGCAGCGGCCATGCTGGCCTGCACGCGCATCGGCGCCACCCACAACGTCGTCTTCGGCGGCTTCTCCGCCGAGGCGGTCCGGGACCGCATGAACGACTCCGAGGCCAAGCTCATCGTCACCGCGGACGGCGGCTACCGCCGCGGCGCCGTCGTCCCCCTGAAGGCCAACGTCGACGCCGCCCTCGCCGCCTGCCCGACCGTGAAGCACGTGGTCGTCGTGAAGCGGACGGGGCAGGACGTGCCCATGCAGGCCGGGCGCGACGTCTGGTGGCACGAGCAGATGGAGAAGGCGTCCGCGGAGTGCGCCCCGGAGCCACTCGACTCCGAGCACCCGCTCTTCATCCTCTACACGAGCGGCACCACCGGCAAGCCCAAGGGGGTGGTCCACAGCACCGGCGGCTATCTGCTGCAGGTCGCGCTGACCACGAAGTACGTCTTCGACCTGAAGGACGAGGACGTCTACTGGTGCACGGCCGACATCGGCTGGGTCACCGGACACAGCTACGTCGTGTACGGCCCGCTCTGTAACGGCGGCACGACCCTCATGTACGAGGGCGCCCCCAACCATCCCGGCCCCGACCGCTTCTGGTCGATCGTCGAGCGGCACAAGGCGACGATCTTCTACACCGCGCCGACGGCCATCCGCGCATTCCTGCGCTGGGGCGACCAGTGGCCGAAGAAGCACGATCTCACGAGCCTCCGCCTGCTCGGCACGGTGGGGGAGCCGATCAACCCCGAAGCGTGGATGTGGTACCGCCGCGTGATCGGAGGGGACCGCTGCCCCATCGTCGACACGTGGTGGCAGACGGAGACCGGGGCCATCATGATCACGCCCCTGCCGGGCGCGATCCCCACCAAGCCGGGATCGGGGACGCTGCCCTTCTTCGGCGTCGTGCCTGAGGTCGTGGACAAGGACGGCCAGCCGGTCGGCCCGGAGGCCGGCGGCTACCTCGTCATCCAGAAGCCGTGGCCGTCGATGCTCCGCACCATCTACGGCGATCCCGAGCGCTACGTCGAGCAGTACTGGAAGCGCTTCCCCGGGATCTACTTCACCGGCGACGGCGCGCGCAAGGACAAGGACGGGTACTTCTGGATCATGGGCCGCGTGGACGACGTCATCAACGTCGCCGGGCACCGGCTGGGCACGATGGAGATCGAGAGCGCGCTCGTCTCGCATCCGAAGGTCGCGGAGGCCGCGGTCGTGGGCCGGCCCGACGAGCTGAAGGGCAGCGCCCTCGTGTGCTTCGTCACCCCGCGGTCGGGGACCACCGCCGACGAGGCGCTGCGCACGGAGCTGAAGGGGCACGTCGTGAAGGAGATCGGCGCCCTCGCCCGCCCCGACGACATCCGCTTCACCGAGGCCCTGCCCAAGACGCGCAGCGGGAAGATCATGCGCCGGCTGCTGCGCGACATCGCGGCGGGGAAGGCCACGGTGGGCGACACGACGACGCTGGAGGACTACTCGGTGCTGGCCAAGCTGCGCGAGGAAGAAGAGTAGCTTGGGCAGCGTCGCCGTCTACGCCCCCGGAACCGCGTCCAACATCGGGCCCGGATTCGACTGCTTCGGCATCGCGTTCACGGGCCTCGGCGACACGGTGCGGGCGGCGCGGACGAACGGGCCGGGCGTGCGGGTGGTGGCGGTCTCCGACGAGCGCATCCCGACCGATCCCTTGCGCAACACGGCCGCGCTCGGCGCGGCGGCGGTGATCAAGCGCGCGGGCCTCGAGCGCGAGGCGGGCCTCGAGCTGCACGTCGAGAAGGGCCTGCCGCTCGCCGCCGGCATGGGCGGCAGCGCGGCCTCGGCGGTGGCAGGCGCTCTCGCCGCGCACGAGCTCCTGAAGACGCGCCTCACGCGCATCGATCTCTTGATGGCAGCCATCGACGCCGAGGCGGTCGTCTCCGGCCGCCACGCCGACAATGCCGCCCCCTGCCTCTTCGGCGGGGCGGTGATCGTGGCCGGCCTCGATCCGCCCGAGGTCACGCCGGTCCGCGTCCACGAATCGCTCGGCCTCGTCTTCGCGACTCCCGCCTACGAGGTGGCGACGGCCGAGGCGCGCAGGGTGCTGCCCGCGGAGGTGCCGCGCGCGGACGCGGTGGGCCAGGCCGCCCGCCTCGCTCTCCTCGTCCTCGGCCTGGAGCGCGGCGACGCCGACCTCGTCCGGCGGGCGATCTGGGACCGCATCGCCGAGCCCCGCCGCGCGCCCCTCTACCCGGGGTACCCGCCCGCGCGCACGGCCGCCCTCGAGGCGGGCGCCCTGGGTGTCGCCGTGAGCGGGGCCGGCCCGACGATCGTCGCCGTGGTGCTTCGCGAGGCGCGTCAGGCGGTGGCGAAGGCGCTCGTCGAGGGCTACGCCAAAGCCGGTATCAACGCCCGGTCCCACGTGGCGGAAGTGGACGCTACCGGGGCCCGTGTCGTCTAAGCGAATGCGGTGCGCTCCGCTTCGCATTTATCGTCTTTCAACGTCCCGCGGCGGAGTGAATCCGCCGCGGGACGACGGAGGAGACGCTCCGCTGCGCGCACCGGACGTGAGCGAATGCGGCGCGCTCCGCTGCGCGCGCCGAACGTGAGCCGTCTCGCTTGAGCCGCCTCGTCTGCGGGACGTGCGGCCTGCGCCTGCCCGCGGGTTCCTCCCTGCTGCAGTGCTCGTGCGGCGGCCTGCTCGAGGCGCGGCCCTCCCCGCCCTTTCGCGGCCGCCGGCTGCGCTCGACCTTCGACCAGCGCCTCGCGACCGGGGACCCGACGGGGGAGGGGAGTGGCGTGTGGCGCTTCCGGGAGCTGCTGCTGCCCGGCCGGGGAGTGCTCATTTCGCATCCCGAGGGCAACACCCGTCTCTATCGCCGCGACGAGCTCTCGCGGTGGGCCGGCGTCGCGGACCTGGCCCTGAAGCACGAGGGCGAGAACCCCACCGGCTCTTTCAAGGACCGGGGGATGACGGTGGCGGTGACGCAGGCCGTGCGCGCGGGCGCGACCGCCCTGTCCTGCGCGTCGACCGGCAACACGTCCGCGTCGCTGGCGGCGTACGCGGCCCAGGCCGGAGTGCCCGCGCTGGTCTTCGTCCCGCGCGCGAAGGTGGCGGCGGGGAAACTGGCCCAGGCCCTCTGCTACGGCGCGCGGGTGCTGGAGGTGCGGGGCGATTTCGACGCGTGCCTGCGCCTGGTGCGCGAGGCCTCGGCCGAGCTGGGCCTGACCCTGCTGAACTCGGTCAACCCCTGGCGCATCGAGGGCCAGAAGACGATCGTGCTCGAGATGCTGCAGCAGCGGGGCTGGGAGCCGCCGGACTGGATCGTCGTGCCCGCGGGGAACCTCGGCAACACCGCCGCCTTCGGCAAGGCCCTCGTCGAGGCGCGCGAGCTCGGCCTCATCTCCCGCCTGCCGCGGCTGGCCGCCATCCAGGCCGCGGGCGCCGCGCCCTTCTACCACAGCTTCCGCTCTGCCTTCAAGCGCCGCTTCCGCGTGCGGGCGGAGACGGTGGCGACCGCCATCCGCATCGGCGATCCCGTGAGCTACGACCGGGCGGCGCGCGCGATCCAGCAGACCCGCGGCGTCGTGGCCGCGGTGTCCGACCGGGAGATCCTGGCCGCGAAGGCGGTCGTCGACGGCGCCGGCATCGGCTGCGAGCCGGCCTCGGCGGCGTCCCTGGCCGGCCTGCGCCAGCTCGTCCGCCGCGGCATCGTGGGCCGGCGCGACTCGGTGGTGGCGGTGCTCACCGGCCACCTCCTGAAGGACCCGCACGCCACCCGCGCGGCGCCGACCGCCATCGCGCCCCGGATCGCCGAGGTGGAGCGGGTCCTGAAGGGCATGAGGAAGTAGGCCCGGGTCCGCGGCGAGCGGTGTCTAGGCCGGGGCGCTCCTGGCCGCGCCGTTCTTCTTGTCCGCACCGTTGCTCTTGTGCGCGTCCGGCGCTTCCTGCGCGTCCTGCGTGGCCTGGCGCGCGTTCACGGGCAGCAGGATCGAGAACGTGCTCCCGCGCCCGGTCTCCGACTCCACCCAGATCTGGCCCCCGTGGCCCTCCACGATCTTCCGGCAGATGTAGAGCCCGAGCCCCGTTCCGGAGATGCGCAGGTGCTCGTCGCTCCGGACGCGCTCGAACTTCTGGAAGAGCCGTCCGACCTGGTCGGGAGGGATGCCGAGCCCTTGGTCGGCCACTTCGATCACGACGTGCTGGTCGCCGCGCTCGCGGACGCGCACGGTGATGGCACCTCCCTCCGGCGAGTACTTCACGGCGTTGTTCAGGAGGTTCGTCAGGACCTGCTTCATCCGGTCCGCGTCGGCCACGATCGCGGGCAGGGCCGCGGGCACGTCGGTCACCACCGAGTGGCGGGAGAGCCCGAGGGGCACCGCCTCCAGGATGAGGGGGGCCAGCTCCATGTCCTGCCATTCGTACTGGATCTTGCCCGTCTCCATCCGGCTGATGAGGAGCGTGTCGTTGGCGAGCCGGGCCAGGTCGTCGGTCTGGTCCATGATCGTCTGCATGAACTCCTGGCGGCTCTCGATGGGCAGGTCGGCGTCCTCCAGCACCAGCTCGGCGAAGCCGCGGATCGCCATCAGCGGGCTGCGGAAGTCGTGGGCGATGATGGCCACGAACTCGCTCTTCACCCGGTCGTACTCCTGCAGCTGCGCGTTGGCCTCCTTGATCTGCTCGTGCAGCCTCTGGTTCTCGACCGACACCGCCGCCTGCCCGGCCACCGCCTGGAGCACGCCCAGGTCCTCGTCGCGGAAGGGGACCGCCCCCACGCGGTCGCCGACGAGGAGGAGGCCGAGGATCTGGGGGCCGAGGGTGAGCGGGACGACGAGGGCCGAGCGCAGGCCGAGGAGGGCGACCATCTCCGGCACCAGGTGCGGGTCGGAGAAGGCGTGGTTGGAGAGGAGCGGGCCGTTGATGCGGAAGTTCCAGCGGTCGCGAGGCTCGCCGTCCACCGGGTAGCGCACGCGCTCGGCCTGCTCGCGGGAGAGGCCGAAGCCGGGACCCTGGGCCTGCATCTCGCGCCGCTGCGAGTCGTAGAGCAGCACCAGTCCCTTCTCGGCCCGCAGCGCGTCCGCGCTGAGCTTCGCGATCTGGCCGAACAGCGTTTCCGAGCCGCCCGCGAGCGAGAAGGCCCACGAGGTGCGGTTGAGGCCGGCGAGCTGGTCGATCTTCTTCTGCAGGCCGCGCCGCTCCACCTGCCGCGCGATGAGCGAGCCGACGCGCAGGGTCAGCTCGCCGGCGTCCACCGGCTCGCGGATCACCTCGTCGGACGAGACCACCGCGTCGGCGTCCTCCCGCCCGATCACGATCAGCAGCGGCAGCTCGGCCTTGAGGGCGTGGCGGGCGGCGGCGATCGTGTCCTTGAGGAGGTGGTCACCGAAGTAGAGCGTGCCCATCGCGACGTCGGGGGAGGCCGTGAGCAGCGTCGGCAGCGCCCCGGCGCCGGGGCGCACCACGGTCACCTGATGGCCGGCGGTGCGCAGCACCCTGGCCAGCGACTCACCGCGCTCCATGCTCGAGTGGAGGATTGCCACGTGGCCGGGAGGCGCCGACCCGCCCAGGATCACTTCTCGGTCAGCTCCGCTTCGCCCTTGCCCTTGGACGCGTCGCGCTGCACGCTCGTGAACAGGCCGACGATCGACCGCAGCGCGGCGCGCGCGATCGGCTTCACCAGGTAGGAGTCCGCCCCCGCCGCCCGGCCCGCCGCGTAGTCCTTCATGTCGCCCTTGGCGGTGACGAAGACGATGGGGACCTTGCTTTCGACCGTGCGCAGCGCGCGGCAGACGCTGTATCCGTCCATGTCGGGCAGGTTCACGTCGAGGAGGATGAGGTCGAAGGGGCCCTGCTTGTCCATGGCCTTGAGGCACTCCGTGCCCGTGGCCGCCTCGACGATCTCGAAGTTCTCGTACTTCTCGCTCTCGAGGATCGTGCGAACGAGCGTCCGCGTCGGGGCGTGATCATCGACGAGGAGTATCTTCTTCTTGGCCATGCGGGCGGTGGCGCGAGGGGAGCCACGGAGCGCTTACAAAGCATTCTAGCCGAGGGGGGGCAGGGTGCCAAGCCGGGGCCGTTTCGGGCCCGATCAGGGGGTTTCAGGGCGTCCCGCGCAGCCTCCTGAGCACGCGGAGATCCTCGAGGTCCTTGGGCCGTCCGGCAGCCTCTTTCATGCGGATGAGGTCGTCGAGAGACGCGAAGGCGACGGGGACGCCCTGGATCTGATCGTTCACCCGCCGGGCCCAGGCGTCCTCGAACGTGATTCCCTTGACGAAGGGGTGAACGTCCGTCTCCAACGTGTACTGGCGGATGAGAACCTTCTTCGTCCGCAGCTCCTCCACGCTGACGTCCGTCAGGTCATAGCCAAAGTCCGTCAGAGCCGCCCGAACGCGGGAGGCGTTCTCCTCGGTGGGTTCGATGAAGAGATCGAGGTCGAGGGTCGCGCGCGCGTAGCCGTAGACGGGAAAGGCGGTCGCCCCGATGACCAGGTAACGCGCCTTACGGGCGTTTAAGGACCTCAAAAGGGCGTCGATGTCCACGCCTCAGCAGTTCCTCCATGATCTGGCGCGACTTCCGGAACATCATCTCGAACCGCTCGGGCGTGGTGAGTCCCCTTTGGTAAGCCAGCTCGAACTCCAACTCGCGGTCCTCCGAAGGGGCGTCCGGATCGACCTTCAGAACGGGGCACATGGTCGAGATTATATCTGTGCCGAAGGTGCGCTCAGGCCAGAGCGAGATCCGTCTTCTTGAAGTCGTCGCCCACACACAGGAGGGGACGGCCGGCCAGGCGCGCGGTCGCGTAGCTCAGGCAGTCCCCGAAGTTGAGCCCGGCGCGATGGCGGCCCCTCCCGAAGCGAGCATAGGCTTCGACCGCCTCGCGCCAGTGCGCCTCCCCGAACGGGATGGGAGCGATCCCGGATTCCTGGAGGAACCTCAGCAGCAGGGACCGGGGATCACGGCCGAGCCTGGCCGCCAGAACGATCCCGGTCTCGGCGAGCGTGGGCGTGCCCACGCCGGCAATCGTGGCCTGCGAGAGCTTGGAGGTATCGACGATCACACGCCCTTCCGCCCGTACCCGAGGATCGCGTCTTCCTCCTTGCGGGACAGCCGGCGGCCCCGGACCGCCTTGGGCAATGTCGGCCACACCTCTTCCTCGAGGAAGCGCCGCAGCTCCGCGCCCTTCTCCCGGCGGTGGACCTGGAAGGCGAGCCGTTCCTTACGCTCCTCGAGGGCCTTGCGGATTGCCCGCGTCTTGCTCTCGCCGGTCATCGAGGCGACCTCGCTCGCCAGCCGCTCCGTCTCCGGGTCCTTGATGTTCAGGGCCATGCCGAGCCTCCGGGGGAGATTTTACACCATGGTGTAGGAATTCCACCATTGGCAGTGGGAGCTTCGCGGAAGGTTCTAGCGGCGCCCGGCATCCGGCGCTCGTCCCGGCAAGGCGAGCCGCGAGAGCGATCAATCAGTTGTGGAGGTACTCTTGGAGGTCCGAAACCGCTACGCCACCAGGTATCTGTGCATCATCGCCGATCCGGATCTCCGAGAGAACCCAGGCCAGCTGGGCAGGTGTGAGCCCCCGGTCCTTCCGAGCGCCGGCGTTCAGGGCATCCC
>QHVJ01000515.1 GCA_003222275.1 Acidobacteriota bacterium
CGGTCCGCTGGTCGTCACCTTCTACCGCGGCCGCTGGTGACCGTACTGCAACGTAGAGCTGGTAGCTCTACAGAAGGTCCTGCCGGAGATCACCGCGCTCGGTGCGAGCCTGGTGGCGATCTCGCCTCAGCTGCCCGAGCACAACCGTGAGCTGGTCCGAAGCCGCGCGCTCGGTTTCCCGATCCTCACCGACCGCGGCAACGCCGTCGCCTCGAAGTTCGGGCTGACGTTCGCGCTGCCGGATTACCTGCGCGCCGTCTACGCCACGTTTCCGCTCGACATCACGAAGTACAACGGCGACGCTTCGTGGACCCTGCCGATGCCGGCGCGATTCGTGATCGACCGTCGCGGGATCATCCGCTCCGCGGAGAGCGATCCCGACTACACCACCCGTCCCGAGCCCGAGGACACGCTGGCGGCGCTGCGCGCGCTGCGCGACTGAGGAGGAATGCCCATGGCCGACGACTTCGAATACGTCTCGAAGACCCGCCTCGTGTACAGGAACGGCGCGCGCCACGCCTACCTCGGCGACGTCCCCGAGCCCGTCGTCTACGGTGTGCAGGGCGCGCTGCGCCAGTACTACGGCGCCCCCGAGGGCCCGCCCGTCGCGTCCACGCTCGACCACATCGTGGCCGGCGTGGCCGGCTGAATGTTCGGCACTCTGCGTGGCGCCCTGGCAGGGCGCAAGATCGCGTTCGACCGCGACAGCTTCACCGCCGCCGCCGAGGGCCGCATCGTCGGCCACGGCAAAACCATCCGCATCCGCTCGATCCACGTCCACTACGACCTCGCGGTGCCGGCGGACGCGCGCGAAGCCACCGAGCGCGCGCTGACGGCGCATCCGCAAGGTTGCCCGGCGCACGAGAGCGTGAAAGGAGCGATCGAGGTGACGTGGGATGCGCGCGTGCGCGCCGGCGACCGAACGGTGGAGTTGAAGGGCTAGGCCACCAGCGACCGCTCGTCGAGCAGCGCGCGGATCTCGCCGGCGAGGTCGAAGGCGGGATCCGCGTCCAGCGCGCCCTCGACGGCGTCCTCCAGCGCGCGGCCCTCGGCAAGCGCCGCGCGGAACGCGAACACCGCGGGCGGCAGCGCGCGTCGTACGACGTCGCCGTCCCGCCGCCGGATCTCGAGCCACGCGCCGCCGGCGTCGAGATCCACCGTGGGCGCGGGGTCGACGCCAGCCTGGTTGGCGTCCCACATGGCGTCCACGGGCCAGCGCGACGCGAGCAGTGTCACCGAGGGGTCGAGGCGCAGCGTCAGCCGCGCGAGCGCCGGCGGCGGCAGCGTCCGGAGCGCCTCCGGCTCCAGCGGCACGGCGTCGGGCGCGTGAAGCGCGACGTTCATCGCCCACTCGAGCCGCGCCACGTCGGCGAGCCACGGCAGCGGCGCGCAGGCTGGAAACGCGGCGATGAACTCGGGGAGGTCCGCGCCATACTCGAACAGGCACGGCCCCGCTGGTGGATGGGCGCGCACGTAGCTGTCGGCGAGCCAGCCGAAGAAGCGCCGGTCGACGAGACGGCAGACGACGGGGAACGTCGCCTCCAGCGCGGCGGTGAGGCTCGTGAGGACGTGGTGGCGATAGACGGCCAGCCGCGCCGAGGCGTTCACGCCGTCGTCGACGACGTCGGGCGCCACGCCGCGCTCGTCGCCGGCGAGCAGCGCTGCGCGGAATCCCGTCTGGAGCTCACGCAGCGACGACATCGCTCGCCTCGTCCAGTCGGGCCCCGGCCTTCGCCGCCTCGGCCAGCAGCACCGCGAGCTGCGGCACGTCGGTGTCCCACTCGATCAGCGTCGGGGTCGTGCCGAAGCGGCCGAGGGCGTGCTCGAAGAGCCGCCACACGGCATCGGCGACCGGCGAGCCGTGATCGTCGATGAGGATCGTCCGCCCGTCGGCGTCGTTCACGGCGTGACCGGCCAGGTGCAGCTCGCCGACCGTCGCGGGCGCAAGCGCATCGAGCCAGGCCGCCGCGTCTCCCCCGAGGTTCGCGCACGTCACGTAGACGTTGTTGACGTCACACAGCAGCCCGCAGCCCGTGTGTCGCGCCAGCGCGTTCAGGAACTCGACCTCGGGGATCGTGGAGTGGCGGAACCGCAGATAGCCCGACGGGTTCTCGACGAGCAGCCGGCGGCCCAGCCGCTCCTGAGCGCGCGTCACGTTTCGGCACACCACGTCGAGCGCCTCCTCGGTGTACGGTAGCGGCAGCAAATGGTTCAGGTAGGCGCCGCCCGTGACGCTCCACGACAGATGCTCGGAGATGAGCGCCGGCTGGAGGCGCTCGACCAGCCGTGCCAGCCGCTCGAGATGCGCGGCGTCGAGCCCCTCGGCGCTGCCGAGCGAGAGCCCGACGCCGTGGACCGACAGCGGATAGTCGGCGCGCAGCCGCTCCAGGCTCCGCACGGCCGGTCCGCCGCCCATGTAGTTCTCGGCGTGGACTTCCAGCCAGGCGATGCCCGGGCGGGTCGCCAGGATTTCGGCGACATGGGGGGCGCGCAAGCCGATGCCGCAGCCGGCCGGATGCATGGCGCCCTTTGGACACGCGATCGCCGCCGAGCGGTGCGCGACCCGGGCCGGCCCGCCGAGGTGTCCTAGCCGCGTGCTGACCTGGGGACGGGAGGTCGCGGGCGATCTCGCCGCCGCCGAGCGGCGCGAGTGGCTCTGCGTCAATGGCAGCGGCGGCTTCGCGTCCGGGACCATCGCCGGCACCCAGACCCGCCGTTACCATGGCCTGCTCGTCGCCGCGCTCGACCCTCCGCTCGGCCGCACGCTGCTCGCCGCGCAGGTCCACGACAGCGTCGACTACGGTGGCCGCACGTGGGCGCTCTTCTGCGGGCGCTGGGCCGGCGGCGTCGCCGAACCCTCGGGCTATCAGCTCGTCGAGCGCTTCCGCCTCGACGGCACGACGCCCGTGTGGACCTATGCCGTCGCCGAGGCGCTGATCGAGAAACGCGTGTGGATGGAGCCCGGCGCCAACACGACCTCCCTGCGCTGGCGCGTGCTCCGCGCGCGCGAGCCGGTCGCGCTGACGGTCAAGGCGCTCGTCGACTACCGCGACTACCATGCGACGACGCGCGGCGGCGACTGGCGCATGGACGTGGTGCGCGTGCCCGACGGCCTGCGTGTCACCGCGTTCGACGGCGCGCGGCCGCTGCTGCTGCTGGCGCGCGGCGCGGCGGCGGAGCCGGCGCACGCCTGGTATCGCGAGTTCGACCTGCCGCGCGAGCGCGAGCGTGGACTGGACCACGTGGACGAACACCTGCACGCGGCGACGTTCCGCGCGAC
>QHVJ01000197.1 GCA_003222275.1 Acidobacteriota bacterium
GGACCTCTCCCACACCGCGCCGGTGGAGATGCGCGGCGAGCGCTCGGAGCTGCGCCATGGCTCGGTCGTCATCGCGGCGATCACGAGCTGCACGAACACCTCCAATCCTTCCGTGATGCTGGGCGCCGGGCTCCTCGCGCGCAAGGCGGCCGCGCGAGGCCTGCGCGTGCCCGCCCACGTGAAGACGAGCCTGGCCCCGGGCTCCAAGGTGGTGACGGAATACCTCCAGCACGCGGGCCTGATGAAGGACCTCGAGGCGCTCGGGTTCTACCTGGTGGGCTACGGTTGCACGACCTGCATCGGCAACAGCGGCCCCCTCCCGGCCCCGGTGCACCAGGCCATCGACGACGGGAAGCTGGTGGCGGCGGCGGTGCTGTCGGGGAACCGGAACTTCGAGGGCCGCATCAACCCCGACGTGAAGGCCAACTACCTGGCCTCGCCGCCGCTGGTCGTGGCCTACGCGCTGGCCGGATCCGCCGACGTCGACCTCGCCACCGAGCCGCTGGGAAAGGACCGCGCGGGGCGGCCCGTCTACCTGCGGGACGTGTGGCCCGCCCAGAAGGAGGTGGCGGAGCTGGAGGCCGCCATCCGCGACCAGATGTTCGCCCGGATCTATGCGAACGTCTTCGACGGCAACCCGACCTGGAACGCCATCCGCGTGCCCGAGGGAGATCTCTTCGCCTTCGCGGAGGACTCGACCTACATCCACGATCCTCCGTTCTTCCAGAACCTGACGCTCGAGCCCCCCCCCCTGCACGACATCGAGGGGGCGCGCATCCTCGTGCTCCTCAGCGACTCGGTGACCACCGACCACATCTCGCCCGCGGGCGACATCGCGGAGGACAGCCCCGCGGGCCGGTACTTGAAGTCGCGGGGGATCGCCAAACGGGAGTTCAACTCGTACGGCTCCCGCCGGGGCGACGACCGCGTGATGGTGCGGGGCACCTTCGCCAACATCCGCCTCAAGAACCTGATGGTCCCCGGCACGGAGGGCGGCCTGACCGTCCACGTCCCGTCGGGCGAGACGATGACGATCTTCGACGCCGCCGAGCGGTACCGCCAGGAGCGCACTCCCCTCGTGGCCGTGGCGGGCAAGGAGTACGGCAGCGGCTCGTCACGCGACTGGGCGGCCAAGGGGACGCTCCTTCTCGGCGTGAGGGCGGTGATCGCAGAGAGCTTCGAGCGCATCCACCGCAGCAACCTGGTCGGGATGGGGGTGCTGCCCGTGCAGTTCAAGTCGGGCCAGAACGCCGAGGGGCTCGGTCTCACGGGGCTCGAGAAGCTGACGCTCGCCGGCCTCGCCGGCGAGCTACGGCCGCGTCAGGACCTCACCGTGCAAGTGCAGCGCGCCGACGGAAGGAAGGAGTCCTTCCCTGTCACGGCCCGCCTCGACAGCCCGGTCGAGATCAACTACTACCGCAACGGGGGAATACTCCATACGGTCCTTCGTAAGATGTTGAGCGGACATTAAGCGAGGGGTGCTGCGCCGCACCTCCTGGGCTACCCCGCTCGCTTCGCGGGGGGACCCCGCTCCGCTCGCAGCTGCTGTGTCAGTTCGTTGGCCGGCCCCCTGGGTGTAACGGAACGGCCGCTCGCCCGTCTAAGCGGCGGAAGTTCCCTGATGGAGGTATGTCCTTGAACGAATCGCTTCATGTATTTACGGCCGAGAACTGGGAGGCGGACGTCCTCGGCGCCGAGGGCACGGTGCTCGTGGATTTCTGGGCCGACTGGTGCCCGCCCTGCCGCAAGCTCTCCCCGCTCGTGGACGAGCTGGCCGAGGAGTTCGCGGGCCGCGTGAAGGTCGGAAAGCTCGACGTGGATGGGAGCCCGGACGTAGCGTCGCGTTATGGGATCACGTCGATCCCGAGCCTGCTCGTCTTCCGCGACGGCAAGGTCGTCGCGCAACGGGTGGGAGCCCTGCCCCGCGAGGAGCTGCGCGGCTGGCTCGACGCCCATGCGTGCGCGGTGACGACGGCGGCCCGGTGATGGACGAAGGTCCGGGTCCCGGATTAAAGTCGATCCATGACCCGTACCTCCGCCGAGGAGCCGCGCGCGCTCCTCTTTCGCGCTCTCGACGAGCACGGTGACCGCTTGTACGCCTTTGCCCTCCGGATGACGCGGGACCCCGATCTCGCCGCCGACGCCGTGCAGGAGGCCTTCGCGTCCGCCCTGCACAAGTTCGACGCCTTCCGCGGCGAGTCCAACATCGCCACGTGGCTCCATCGGATCGTCTACACCAAGGCCATCGACCTCATCCGGCAGCGCGGGAAGGAATCACCGCTCCCGGAAGAGGAAGACATGGACTTCGGCCCCGACGACGAGCGGCTCGCCCGCACGCCCGCGTGGGCGCGGCCACCCGACGAGATCCTCTGGGGCCGCCAGACGAAGGAGGCCCTGGAGACGGCGATGAAGCAGCTGACGCCGCTCCAGCGCGCGGTGTTCACCCTGCGGGAGGTGGACGGCATGTCCACCGACGAGGTGGCCTCGGTCCTGGGCATGGAGCCGGGGACGGTGCGGGTGCATCTGCATCGGTCGCGCCTGCGCCTGCGCGCGCTGCTGAGCGATCACTTCAAGGGAGCCGTGCGGCCATGACGTGCGACTGCGACGAGCTGGGCCGCCGCCTGACGGAGCTGCGGGACGGCGCTCTCGGCGAGAGCGACTGCGCCGCCATCCAGCATCACCTCGACGAGTGCCAGAGCTGCGGCGCGCTGCACAAGGACCTCGAGGACCTGGCGCAATTGTGCCGCGAGTCGGAGCGGCCGCGGATGCCCCTCGCCGTCCGCCGCCGCATCGAACAAGCGCTGAAATAGCACGTTCGCGGGCGAGCGTTGCTCTTCAACGCGGAGAACGCGGAGCAAAACGGAGAGGACGCAGGAACATCAATTCATTTCTCCGCGTCCTCGAGCCTGGCTTGCTATTCTCCGCGACCTCCGTGTTAAAGAAGCACGCTGGTCTAGCGTAATAGCGGGAAGGCTGCCCGCAGCGCATCGTAGGCCTCGGCCGTGAATGCCGTCCAGGGCGCCCGCCCGCCGGCCACGGTGATGTGCGCGCCGGCGCGGGCGGTCGCGCTGCCCGCGGTGGCACTCCCCACCCCGAGATAGGGCCCCAGGTTCACCTCCGTGAGCTGGCCGCCCCGCGAGTTGATGAACCGGATCCATTCGTTGGCGATGACCGCATAGCCGAGGTCGGTCGGGTGGGCGCCGTCGAAGCTGAAGAGCCCTCCGCTCAGGAACGCGCTCGTCAGCGTGATGCCCCCGACCATGTACCCGTGCGCGACCGCATCGGCGAAGAAGGCATGGATGTCGAGCACCGGGATGCCGGCTCCCTGGCAGATCTCCGCGATGGCCTGGTTGTACTGTCCGACGCGCTCGCGGATGGCCGCCACCTCCCCGAGATCGAGGATCACCTCGTTGGGCAGGGCCCGGCCCGTGCCCCCGAGCGCCACGGGGATGCCGTCGCCCTTGAGCAGCAACGGCGCCGCCGCGAGGGTGATGAGGGAGTTCGCGGGCAGCGGTCCATCCGGACCGATGAGCGCCACCGTCTGACCGTTCACGCGCACGGGCGCTCCGGTCGAGGGGCTGACGACGATGGGCTGGATCGTGTTCGCGAACGGGATCGTGGTCACGTCGGGGAGGTTGGCGGCGACCGCGAAGGCGCCGCTCTGCTTGATGGCATCCACCACGGACTGATATGCCGCCCGGAACGACGCCACCGGCGTGAGCGTCACGCCCTCGATCGCGCGGCCGTTCACGACCGCCCCCAGCAGGTCGTAGGACCCGATCCACAACGTCACCATCGTGGGCTTCAAGGACAGTCCCTGGGCGAGCGCGGTGCCGCGGCCGCGCAGGATCAGGTCGTGGAACCCGCCGCCGCCCTCCGTCACGCGCGTGAGCAGGTCGCTCACCTTCGCCGCCGGCACGCCGAGGTTGTTGTAGGGGCGGGCCAGGTCCAGGCGCCGCGGCTCGCCCTGCTTGGCCGCCTTGGCGGCGATGACGGGCGGGACGAGGGTCACGAGAGTCAGCTCGGTCGGGATGCCCGGCTCGGACACCAGCGGCTGCTCGAAGCCGCTCACCCCCGCCTGGGCGGCGAGGAGCGCGGGATAGGACCGGCGCTGGTGCGTCTCCACCAGCGCACCGTTGCTCATGCCCGCGGTGAGGCTGTCTCCGAAGGCCACGTAGGTGGTGAAGTTGGTCTGCGCCCCCGCGGGCGCGGCGGTCAGGACGGCGACGAGGGCCAGGACGGCCCCGCTGGCAAGACCTTGCATCCTCAGTTCCCCCTCGGGCGAGACCCTAGAATACATAACCGACGAACACGCCCAGCGTGAAGGCGTGGCTCTTGTACGTGCCTTCGAAGCTGTCGCGACTCACTCCGGCCGTGGAGCGGGCGCGAGAGAGAACGAACCAGCTCGCGGCGTCGATCCTCCACGACCCCGACCGCCACGTCCCCCCGAGGCAGAACCCGTTGCGGTCCGCGTCGGGCAGGAGCGGGGATACGCTGGCCGGCGGCGCCGGCGTTTCGTCCCAGAAATAGCCGCCCCGCACCGTCCACACGTCGTTCAGCGTCTTCTCGGCGCCGAAGCGGTACTGGAACGAGTCACTGTAGTTCTCGGTGATGGACCCGGAGAGGTCCGGTCGATCCGGGAAGATCACCGGGATCGACTTGAAGGCGGACCACTGATACCAGTTGACGTCGGCCTCGAACACCCAGTCGCCCCGGCGGTAGGCGACGCCGCCGGAGACGAATGCGGGGAAGGTGATGGAGGAGTCGAGGGTCAGCGTCTGCGGGGGCAGCACGGCCTGGACCCGCTCGTCGAGCTGGTCGCTGCCGGTGGGCAGGGGAGTGAACGTCGCCGTGCCCTTGTAGTCGACCTTGACCCGGTGGCGGTAGCTCGCGCCCACCGAGAGGTCGTCGCTCAGCTTCGCGAGCATGCCCACGTCGAAGCCGATCCCGAGGTTGGTACCCGCGTCGAGCCGCTCGTGGGCGGCGTCCACGGGTTTCTGCGTGAACGGGTTGATGACGGGGATGCGCCGCTCGAGCGTCACCGTCGAGAACCGCAGGTCGAGCCCGGCTCCCACCGACAGGCGGTCGGCGACCTTGATGGCGAGGGTCGGATTGACCCCGAAGCCGCCCAGGGCCGCCTTCTGCGAGATGTAGCGGCCGCTGAACCGGTCGGGGTTGGCCCACTCCGTCTTGAGCCCGAAGGGCACGTTGAGGCCGACGCCGAAGACCACGCGCGGGCTGAACGGCTGGGTGTAGTACACGGCGGGCGGAAGCAGCACCGACGTCGCGCCGCTCTCGGTGACGCCGGTTCCCGGGAAGGGATTGGCGCCCTCGAACTGCCACGTCGGCATCACCCCCGTACCGCCCAGGTAGATCTGCTTGCCGCGGAGGAACGCGATGCCGGCCGGGTTGTGGAAGATGGCCGAGGGGTCGGACGCCTGGGCCGTGAAGGCGCCGGCGAAGCCCATCCCCTTGCCCCCGTGCTCGAAGAGCGCGAAGCCGGCCGCCCGCAGCGGGGCGGGAGCCGTCAGGAGAGCGAGCGTGAAGGTTACAACCAGGGCGCGGCTCCAGCGGGAGCGACTGCACATGGGATAAAGCCCTCCGAGATTCAAGATGCGGGCAGGAACACGCGGGTCTCGAGGCCACCCCCGGGCAGGGGCGCGAAGCGCACAAAGCCGCCGAGGTCCCTCACCAACCTTACTGCATCGCCGAATGGTCCGGGATCGCTGCCGGCGGCGATGCGCTGCTGGTCGTCGGGCCCGAGGGCCCCATCGTGAGCGAGGGCGAGCATCAGGAAGTCCCGCTTCACCTCGCCCTGCGCGCCCCGAAGCAGGACCGGCTTGCGCTCGCAGCGGAGGGCGACCTGGGACCGGGCGGGCACGATATCGCCGAGGGCGGAGATGAGGCCGCCGACGGTGCGTTGCAGCTCCTCGGAGCCGCCCCGCGGCAGCGCCGTTCCCGGCGGGATGCGGGACTCGACGCTGACGCCGCGTGCGTCGAGCGGCGCGCGGTGCTGGGCGACGGCGTTGCGAACGAGAGCGTCGAGGTCGCCGGGAGGCCCCGAGGGCACGGCGGGCCCGGGGGCCGCAGCGGAAGCCGGCGCGGCCCCGGCGCTGGCCAGGCCCTGGACGAGGCGGCGCAGCCGGTTTGCCTCCGACCGCAGGTTCTCGACGAGCATGCGCCGATCGCTCGCCTCGCCCCCGTCGTCGGACAGGAGTTCCACCTGGGACAGGATCGCGCCCAGGCCGACGTTCATCTCGCGCACGATGCCCGCCAGCGCCTCCGCCAGATCCACGTTCGAGCGGATCGAGCGGTGGAGAAGCTCCTCCGAGACGAGGCCGCCTTCCGCGGGCCCGGCCGTCGGCGCGGCCGGCGGCGCCTCGGGCGACGCCGCGATCACGATGCGGGCGGCGGGCGCGTGGCCTCCGCCGGTTGCGGTCGCCGGAGCCTCTCCGGCCCGCCGCAGCACGGTGGCGAACGCCTCCGCCACCGTGTCCGGGACCGCGGCGGGGTCGAGGCCCTTCTCCTTGAGGTTGTACTTCACCGCGATGGCGGCGAGCATCTCCTGGACGACGGCGACGAAGGTCTCCATGACCCCTTCGCCCTGCGACGCGACCGCGGGAAACGCGCGGCGGTTCCAGGGGTTGAGCGTCTTGCTGAGCTCCGCCGACGACAGCAGGTCGGGCAGGTCCTGCTTGTTGTACTGGAGGACGAGGGGCAGCTTCTCGGGGACCAGGCGGTTGGCGAGCAGGTTGACCTTCATGTTCTCGTACGCGGCCACGTTCTCCTTGAGGACGGACTTGCGCGAGTCGGCGACGAACACGACCGCGTCCGCACCCGCGAGCACCACTCGCCGGGTCGCGTTGTATTGCACCTGGCCCGGCACGGTGTAGAGCTGGACCTTGAAATCGTAGCCCGAGATCGCGCCCAGGCTGAAGGGTAAAAGATCGAAGAAGAGCGTGCGGTCCTGCGCGGTGTTGAGGGAGATCAGGCGGTTGTTGCCGGCGGGGTCGGTCAGGCGATGGATGTGCTCCAGGTTGGTGGTCTTCCCCGACTGGGCGGGGCCGTAGTAGACCACCTTGGCCTTGATGGTCCGTTCCGCGAAGTTGAACTGGACCATGGTGGTCGATCATAGCAAATGCCCGCCTTCGGGCCGAGCACAAAGGCCTCGCGTTGACGGTGTCGCGCCCGGCCCGGTATAATCGGCGTTTCCGGCGGAGGAGATCGATGGCACAGCGGTGCGACATCTGCGGCAAGGGACCCCAGTCCGGCCACCGGATCAGCCACGCCCACAATGTGACCCACCGGCGTTTCAACCCGAACCTCCGCCGGGTGCGGTCGGTGCAGAAAGGCGTCCAGCGGCGCCTGCGCGTGTGCACCCGCTGCCTGCGCTCGGGCAAGGTCAGCAAGCCGGCCCCCGCCCGTAAGTCCGGCTCTGCCGCTTAGCTCTTAGACGCAGAGGCCGCAGAGAATCCGCAGAGGCCGCAGAGACAGACAAAAAACGAAGCCACAGCTGCGAGCGGAGCGGGATTCACTCCCGCCGGGCCGCGCCGCGGCCCGCTAATTGAGCGGCGGCGAATTCACTTCGCCGTCGCGGAAGACGCGAGCGGGGGGTCTGGGGGGTGCGCCGCTAGCACCCCCCAGCTCAAAACGCCGCGATGACGTCGATCTCGATGCGGGCGCCCTTGGGGAGGGCCGCGGCCTGGATGGTCGAGCGCGCCGGGGGCTCCTTGCCCAGGTACTTGCCGTAGACCTCGTTCATCTGCGGGAAGTCGGCGAGGTCGGCCAGGAAGACCGAGGCCTTCACCACGTTCTCGGGGCCCATCTTGGCCTCCTTGAGGACGGCCAGGATGTTCTTCAGCACCTGCTCCGTCTGGACCGTGATGTCACCCTCGACCAGCTTGTCGGTGGCGGGGTCGATCGGGATCTGGCCGGAGACGAAGAGCAGCCCGCCGGCGATGACGCCTTGCGAGTAGGGGCCGATGGGGGTGGGGGCGTGTCTGGTGGCCACGTGCTTCTTGGGCAAAGTCGCTCCTTCGTCGTTATTAAGCTGGGGGGTACTAGCGGCGCACCCCCCAGACCCCCCGCTCACTCCGCGGGAGTGAATCCCGCTTCGCTCGCAGCCGTAGTTGGATGCGGTGCTAGCGGCGCACCCCCCAGACCCCCCGCTCACTTCGCGGGAGTGAATCCCGCTTCGCTCGCAGCCGTGGTTGGTTGCGACCGCCAAGCCTACCGGCAAGCCCGTTCCCGCACAAGCGGGCCCGCTAGCGTGCCACGCTGTGGCGCTCGACCTCGATGACGCCGCTCACTCCGCGGATGGACTTCACCACCTTCTCCAGGTGCTTCAGGTCCTGGATGCGCAGCGTCAGCTCTATGGAGGCGGTCTGGTCGTCGAAGGTCCGCACATCCGCGTCGCGGATGTCGGCGTTCATCCCCGCCAGCATCGTGGTGATCGCGGCGAGCAGGCCGGGACGGTCCTCGACCCCCACGTTGATCCTCACCTCGTAGGCCCCCTCGGCTCCCTGCTCCCATTCCACCGGGATGCGTCGCTCGGGGTCGTACATCAGGTTCACGACGTTGGCGCAGCTCTGCGAGTGGACCGAGACCCCCTTGCCGCGGGTGATGTAGCCGACGATGGGCTCGCCCATGATCGGGTTGCAGCACTTCGCGCGGTAGATGAGGAGGTCGTCCGTCCCCCGGACCCTGATCCGCTCGTCCCCCACCCGCAGCAGGCGCTTGACCGCGTCGGCCAGCGGACGCGGCTTCTCGGGCTCGGGGGCGGCGAGCTTGTCCGCGGGGACGAGCTTGGCCAGCACCTGGCGCATGGAGAGCTTGCCGTAGCCGACCGCCGTGAACAGGTCCTCCGCGCGGGCGCCTACGCCCAGCTCCTGGGCGAGCGACTCCAGCCGCGCGGGCTCGACCTTGCGGGGCGTGAGGTCGTAACGCTTCAGCTCGCGCTCGAAGTGCTTGCGGCCGATCTCGGCGGCCTGCTGGCGCTCGGCGATGTTGAGGTAGTGGCGGATCTTGGCCCGTGCCTTGTTGGTCACGGCCAGGCCGAGGCCGTCGCGGCTGGGATGGTGGCCGGGCGAGGTCAGGATCTCCACGATGTCGCCGTTCTTCAGCTTGTAACGCAGGGGAACCATCTTGCCGTTCACCCGCGCCCCCATGCATTGGTGGCCGATCTCGGTGTGGATGGCGTACGCGAAGTCGAGCGGCGTCGCCCCCCGGGGCAGCATCTTGACCTCCCCTTTGGGGGTGAAACAGTAGACCTCCTCCGGGTAGAGATCGAGCTTCAGGGAGTTGAGGAACTCGTGGGGGTCCTTGACCTCCTGCTGCCACTCCAGGAGCTGCCGCAGCCACGCGAAGGCCTGGTCGTCCTTGTCGAAGCCGCTGCGGCCCTCCTTGTATTTCCAGTGCGCGGCGATGCCCTCCTCGGCCACCCGGTGCATCTCCAGCGTGCGGATCTGGACCTCGAAGGGATGGCCCTCGTCCCCGATCACCGAGGTGTGGAGCGCCTGGTAGCCGTTGGGCCGCGGCATCGCGATGAAGTCCTTGATGCGCCCCGGCACCGGCCGCCACAGGTTGTGCAGGATGCCGAGCACCGCGTAGCAGTCGGGGATCGTGGACACGATGACGCGGAGGGCCACGAAGTCGTAGACCTGGGCGAGGCCGATGCGCTGCCGCCGCAGCTTCTGGTGGATCGAGTACAGGCGCTTGATGCGTCCCTCGAGTGTCGCCTGCAGCCCGGCGGCGGTGAGCTTCTCCTGGACCGTGCCCTTGATCTTCTCGATGAAGGCGAAGGCTTCCCGCCGCCGCTCGTCCACCTGCGCCGCGAGGTCCTTGTAGCCGTCGGGCTCCAGGTACTGGAAGGACAGGTCCTCCAGCTCGTTCTTGATCTTGCTCATGCCGAGGCGTCCCGCCAGGGGCGCGTAGATGTCCATCGTCTCCCGGGAGATGCGCTGCCGGCGGTCGGGCGGCAGGTACTGCAGGGTGCGCATGTTGTGCAGGCGGTCGGCGAGCTTGACCAGGATCACCCGCACGTCGTCGACCATCGCCAGGAGCAGCTTCCGGAAGTTCTCCGCCTGGCGCTCCTCGGAGCTGGAGAAGGGGATCTTGCTGATCTTGGTCACGCCCTCCACGATGTGCAGCACGTCCTCCCCGAAGTGCTCCTTGATGCGATCCGCATCGGTGAGGGTGTCCTCCAGGACGTCGTGCAGCAGCCCCACGGCGACGCACGCGGGATCCATCCGCATCTCGGCGAGGATGGCGGCCACCTCCAGGGGATGGACGAGATACGGCTCGCCCGAGGCGCGCGTCTGCCCCTTGTGCTCGACGGCGGAGAAGATGTACGCCTTGCGCAGCAGCTCGAGGTCCGCCCCCGGATGATGCTGCCGGACGGTCTCGTAGATGTCTTCGAAGCGGATCATCGGCTGAGGAAGCGTAGGCGCCGGGCGGCCGGGGGCGCGTTGCTTCATCAGTTTAGGGGCCGCATCCGCGAGCGTCAAGGCAACGCGCACCCGCCGCGAGCGTTGTTGACTTGCCAAGCGAACGTGGGACAGAATCGACTCTTCGATTCGCCTTGAGGGCCTTTACCCCTCAACCTTTTCCAGGGAGACGGCTCATGAAGATGCGGCTGCAGGCCCTCGTCTTTGCCGGCCTCGTCCCCCTCCTCGCCGTCGGCGGCTGCGCGCGCGTGCGGTCCCGGGCGGCCATGAAGGACGGGAACAAGGACTACAAGGAAGAGAACTTCAAGAAGGCGGTCGTCGACTACGGGCGCGCGGTCGAGCTCGACTCCAACTTCGCCGAGGCCTGGTTCTACCTGGGCAGCTCCCATCAGGCGCTGTATCGCCCCGGCAAGGACACCCCCGACAACAAGGAGCACCTCGAGAAGGCGATCGAGGCCTACAAGAAGTCGCTGGAGGTCAACCCCGCGAACACGGAGAAGCTGCGGAAGGTCAAGATCAACACCCTGGGCGCGCTCACCGCCATCTACTCCGACGAGCCCTACCGCGACTTCGACACCGCGCTGAAGTACGCGCAGCAGCTCGTGGCCGACAACCCGAACGACGCCAAGAACCTGTACGCGATGGCGAACCTCTACGAGAAGTTCGGCAAGATCCAGGAGGCGGAGGAGCTCTACAAGAAGATCGCGGAGATGAACCCCAACGACGCGAAGGCGTGCGGGGCGCTGGCCGCCTTCTACAACAAGCCGCTGTGGGGGGGACGTGCCAAGTTCGACGACGCCATCGCCACGCTCGAGCGCTGCGCCGCCCTCGACCCCAACGACGCGGGCGGGTACCAGAAGATCGCCAGCTTCTACTGGAACGAGGCGTACCGCGACCCGCTCATCTCCGAGCAGCAGAAGGATCAGTACGCGGACAAGGGCCTGGAGAACATCGACAAGGCCCTGAAGATCAAGCCGGACTACTTCGAGGCCATCATCTACAAGGGGCTTCTGTACCGGGTGAAGGCCGGGGTGACCAAGAACCCGCGCGAGCGCCAGCAGTTCCTGGACGAGGCCCAGACGCTCCAGAAGCAGGGCCTGGAGCTGAAGAAGCAGCAGGCGGCCGAGCAGGCCTCAGCCGCGGCGGCCGCGGCCGCGGCGGGGAGCCCCAGCCCGGGGCATTAGACCCACCCCGGCTGATGTTTACTCGCCCG
>QHVJ01000198.1 GCA_003222275.1 Acidobacteriota bacterium
CCTTCGACGACGTGTGGGCGGTGGGCGATTCACAGACGCGCAGCCTCGTGCAGCACTGGGACGGTGCGACGTGGAGCCTCGTGGACCATCCTGCGACCGGAACCTACAGCACGCTCTGGGGAGTGAGCGCGGCGCAGGGTGACGTGTGCGCGGTCGGCTACTTCCGCGGCTCTTCAGTGCAGCCGCTCATCCTGCGCGGGGATGGCGCGAGCTGGGCGCTCGAGAGCGCTGCGGCCGGGGCCGGCATCAACCCCTGGCTCACCGCGGTGAGCGGCGCGTCCGGCGGCGGGCCCTGGGCCGTCGGCACGGCCAGCAACGGCACCGCGGACCGGACGCTGGTCCTGAAGGGTCCCGCCGCTCCCTGAACCCGATCAGCGATGCGGCCGCTTGCGAGGCGGGCGGAAAGAGATCACCGAGGCGATCGGGGAGCCCCCAAGGGCCGCGCCGCGAGCACGAACGCGGTGGCCGATACGGCCGGCCTTGGCCTCGTAGAGGGCATGATCCGCGACGCCGAGGAGCGCTTCGACCGTCTCGCCGTCCCGAGGGTACTCGGCCACGCCCACACTCAACGAGAGGGCCGGTTGCTCCGCGTCCACCGCCAGGTCGTCCCCGATGCGGCGCGCCACCTGCCGAGCCGCGGCTTCTCGCGTCTCGGGCATCACGAGGGCAAACTCGTCGCCGCCGAACCGGGCCGCAGTGTCCATGGAGCGGCATGAGACGCTCAAGGCATGGGCGACCCGGCACAGCGCACGGTTGCCGATCAGATGGCCGTGGTGGTCGTTGATCCCCTTGAGGCCATCGAGGTCCAGGAACAAGAGGACGAACGGCCGCTCGGTGCGCAGCGACCGCCCGATCTCGCCCTCGAGGGCGGCAATGAGCCGGCGATAGTTGCCCACACCTGTCAGCGGATCGCGCACCGCGAGACGGCGCAGCCGCTTCTCGGCCGCTCTGCGCTCCGAGACCACAGCGCCCAGCGCCAGCATCGTCAGGGCCGTCACCGCCATGAAGGCTTGCAGCAACAGCAGGGACTCGTTCTGCGCGTTCCTCGCAAAAGGACCGAAGCCGTGCAAGGTCCCCCAGGTGGCGATCCCGGACAGCAACGCCACGGCGGTGGCGACCTCTCGTTGGCGGAAACGGAAGGCCGCCCAGATGAGCAACGGGAGGCACAGGAACTCCAGCGGGTAGTTCTTCACTTCCGAGGGAAAGAGGCCCCCGAACACGATCGCGCCGACGAAGGACAGCGAGAGAAGCAAGAGCGCGGCCTCGAACACCCGGCTGCCCCTCCAACGCAGGCGGGGGCTCGCACTCCAGAGGATCACCAAGGGGGCCACGACGAGGGCCCCGGCGGCGTCGCCGAGCCACCAGGTCGACCAGATGGACCCGTAGCGCGACCAATCGGCAAAGCCGGCGAGCGCGAGGCTCGTCACGCCGCACGTGGCGCTCACCATCGTGCTCACGATCGCGGTCAGAGCCACAAACTTGAATACATCGGGAGCGCGCTGGAGGGCGTTGCGGCCGTTGGCAAACCGGTTGACCAGATAGGCGCCCACGATCCCTTCCAGGGTGTTCCCGGCGCCGATGCTGATGGAGGTCACCACCGACCCGGCCGTCGTCACGTTGACGAGGAAGGCGCTCAGGAGGATGACCGGCCAGACGCGGTAGCCGAGTATCAGGAAGGCCGCCAGGGCGATGCCCGTGGGGGCCCACATTGCCGTGGCGCTCGCGTTCACCGACGCAAGCCGCAGGCCCAGCTTGCCCGCGACGAAGTAGACCGCGGCCAGGCCGGCGAGCACAGCCGCGTTCCGCAGCAGTCTTGCGCTCATACAGGGGCGGCGCGGTCCGATCAGGACGCGACCCCTGACCGGCGGGAAGGCTCGCCGCCAAGAACAAGGATACCCGCCGGGGGTGGCTCCATCGGCGCTCCGGCCACGACGGCCCCTTCCGTTGTGACGTCCGTCACATCAGGCGGTGCGGTGGAGTCGACGCCCGCCTCGATCAGGATGGCCGTCAGGGCGGCGTGATCGTGAATTCGCGCTGCAACGCGCGCTCCCGCGCCTGCGCCGCCTCGCGCAGCTCCTGCGATCGGCGCAGCGCCTCTTCCGCGCGCGCGGCGTGTCCCTGCGCCTGGTAGGCGCGCGAGAGCTGATAGTGAAGGCTGCCGTCCTGGTCGGATTCTCGCGCCGCCTCGAGATGCGGCAGGGCCCGGGCGGGGTCACCGTTCAGCATCCAGGCGCGGCCGAGAGCGGCGCGCGCGGGGAGCAGCTTCGGCTCGATGGCGACCGCGGACTCGAGGGCGGGGATGGCCTTCTCGACCTGCTGCTGCTGCAGGTACGCATCGCCGAGCATGAAGGCGAGCTCTGCCGACGCGGGCTCCTGCTCGAGGAGCTCTTCGAGCAGCGGGCGGGCGGCGTCGAGGTCGCGGGCGCGGTAGAGCGATGCCGCCAGCTCGCGCCGGAGGCGAGCGTCGCCGGGCCAGGACCGGACGGCCTGGCGCAGCTCGGCGGCCGTCTCCACGTCGCGGCCTTCGCCGCCCAACACCTGCGCGCGCAGGAGCGCGGCCTCGGCCGAGGGCGGAAGCCCGCCGAGACGCGCGAAGGCCTCGCGGGCCAGCTCCTGCGCGGCGCGGGCCGACCAGTAACGGGCCTCCGGCGTGCGCATCGGCCGGGCCGCCGCCAGCACTTGCGCGTAGCGACCGGAGCGGAACTCACACTCCAGGTCCCCGCGCGCGCGACAGTCGCGGACGCCGATGCGCTTGGCCATCTCCCGCTCCGTGGCGGCCCAGTCTCTGTGACCGGTCTGCTCGTAGATCCTCGCCAGCGCCTCCCGCGGCTCGCGGGAGCGGGGCTGCTTGTCCGCGGCCTCGCGGTACAGGCGGAACGCGTTGGCGTGCTTCCCCTGGGTCGCCAGCGCGTCGGCGGTGAGGAGCAGGACGTAGGGCGACTCGGGCCAGGCCCGTGTCAGCGCGTCGTAGGACGCGCGAAGGAGTCCCTCGTAGCTGCGGCCGAGGCCGTGCCAGGCGCGCGGATCCTCGGGAGCGCGGTCGGCGAGGGCGCGGAACTGTCGGGCAGCGGCCTCCCAGCGCTGCAGGCCGAGCAGCGCCTCGGCCAGCATCTGCCGGGCCTGGCCGTTCTCGGGCTGCGCGGCGACGACCTTCTGCAACGGCGCCACGGCGGGCGCGGGCTCGCCGAGCTCCATGTGGGTCGCACCCAGGAAGAGCCACGCGGGCATCAGGTCGGGCTTCAGCTTCACCGCCGCGCGGAAGTGGGGAAGGGCCTCGCGCGGGCGTCCGGCCATCGACTCCGCCATCCCCAGGTTGAGCTGCATGCCCGGCTCGTTCGGCAGCGCCTTGACGACCTCGCGATAGAGCTCGGCCGCCTCGTCGAAGCGGCCGGCGGCCATGGCCTCCTTGCCTCGCTGCGCCTTGACGGCGAGATCGTCACCGCTTGCGGCCTTGGTGGCGAGGAGCAAGACGACGGAGACAAGTAAAGGCAAGGAACACGTAGTCATTGCTGCGAGCGGAGCGGGATTCACTCCCGCGGAGCGAGCGGGGGGCCTTGGTGGGTGCGCCGCTAGCACCCCCCAGCTCAATGACGGCGGGTGCGGTTGCCCGCACCCGCCGTCGATACTATCGCCCGTTCTAGAACGACAAGCGCAGGCCAAGCCGGATCTGACGCTCGTCAGAGTCGGCCCGGTTGAGCTGTAGGAACGCTGCCGATTGGATCGTCGTGGTGAGCGGCTGGAAGTCGTTCACGCCGCTGAAATGCGGGGTGTTGGTCACGTTGTAGGCCTCCACTCTCGCCTCCAGGTTGACCCGGTTGTGGACCGGGAAGCGGCGGAACAGCGACAGGTCCACGTTCTTGGTGGACGGGCCCCGCAGCGAGTTGCGGCCCATGTTGCCGAATCGCACCTCGGTTACAGGCTTGAACGAGCTGGGGTCGATGAACGGCTGGCCGGGGCCCTTGCCGCCCAGGACCGTGATGGGCCCGAGCTGATCGGGGGTCTGAGCATTGCCGGCTCCCGACGGGGCATTGAGCGACGCGCCCGACCCCGTGGGCGTGAACGGCCGGCCCGAGAACGCGCTGGCGATGCCGTTGATCTGCCAGTTCCTGACGATGGCGCCGAGAGCTGACTTGCTGTTCTTGCCGAACGGCAGGTCCGCGACGAAGCCGAGCTGGAAGACGTGCGGCTGGTCGTAGCCCGCGCGCGCGTAGTTCTTCGAGATGGCCGAGGGCGAGTTGAAGGTCAGCGTAGCCCAGCCTTCATCGTCGTTGTAGTTCATCGCCCTCGAGTAGGTGTAGGCGGCCTTGATGAATACGCCCCGGCTGAACGGTCGGTTCAGGGCGACCTGCAGGCCGTGGTAGTGGGCGCTCAGCCATCCGTCCCACATGCGCGTGGCCGCCGTGCGCCCGAACTTCGCGAACAGGGGCTGCCCCGCCCTCCCTCCGCCCGGCTCGGCGGCGTTGATGTCCCTGTCCACGAGCTGGTGCGTCGTCTGCGTGCCGACGTAGCTCACGGTGCCGGCGACGTCGAAGGGCAGCTTGCGCTCGTAGCTGAGGTTCCAGCTCTGGATGTAGCCCCGGTGTATCGTGTCGGCGTACGGCGACCGCATGTCGGCGGTGGGCGGCAGGTCGACGGCTCCGGTCTCCAGGTTGGGGCCGACGATCGGCGGGATGCCGGTCCGCAGCGAGCCGAACGGGATGAACGAGTTGGCGGCGATGAAGTCCTGGTTGATGGTCAGCGGGTAGAAGCCGCGCAGCGGGCGCGAGAACGGGATCGGGCTGATCGTCATTCCATAGCCCGCCCGTAGGACGCTCGTGTCGGTGACGCGCCAAGCGATGCCGAGGCGCGGGGCCACGATGGGATAGGTTTCCTTGATGCCCAGATCCGTCGGGTTTCCGCCCTTGCCGCCGAGCAGCACCTTGTTCGTGGCGGGATCGTACCGCTCGATGCCGCGGTCCTTGCGTGTCATGAGCGGATAGCGCTCGAAGCGCACGCCGGCGCTGACGGTCACCTTGCGGCTGACCTGCCAGCGATCACGCAGGTAAAGCGCGAGCTGCCACTCGCGGCCCGTCATCTCCTCGTACTGGAGGCTCTTGTTCATCGAGGTGGGCAGGCCGAGGAGGAACGCGGCGTAGTTGTTGAACTGGTTGGGCGCCGCGCCGCCGGGGTTGGCCGTAGGGCCGCCCAGGAACCGGAACCCGCCGCGCGGGCCGAGGCCCAGCTCCGGCTGCCAGTGGTTCAGCTCCATCTTCACGACGTCGACCCCGAACTTGAAGTCGTGCTTGTCGCGGACGTAGGTGAGGCTGCTGTTGAACGTGTAGGTCCGCTCGTCGCGGAAGATGGGACTCCAGTTGTCGGCGTTGCCCAGCGTGTTGTAGGTGTCGCCGAAGTTGAAGATGGGCATGCCGCTCTGCCGCGGATCGGGGCCGTTCGTGCCCGGGATCCCCAGCACTTCCAGGCCGAAGTTGCTCCCGAAGTCCGGACTCTTGATGTCCTGGTTGTGGCGGGTCAAGCCGAAGACACCGTCGAGCACGAGCCGGGGCGAAAGCGTCCAGGTGTGGCCCACGCTCGCAATCTTGACGTCGACCTTGCCCTTGCCCGAGCCGCCGTCGCACAGCCCGACGCCGCCCGCCTCCTGCAGGAAGAAGTTGCAGGTGACGAGAGCGTTCATCTGGCTGTACTTGGCCCAGATCTGGTGCGAGGAGTTGCGGTTGAAGTTGAGCTTGAAGTCGTAGTTGTTGCGGTCCAGCTTCTGCGTATCGCTCCGGGTGAAGTTGTTCGTGGTGCGGCTCGGATCCGAAGGGAGCGGTATGAGCGACTGCAGCTTGAGGGCCGCGGGATCCATGCGGTTGGCCGGGATGATGTTGCCCGGGAAAGGCGTGCGGCCGGTGCCGTCGGGGTTGCCCGTGGCCGGGTCGTAGATGACGGTCGACACGCTGCTGAAGTCTCCCCGCCGGAAGGCTTCGTTCGGCACGGTGCCCGTGCGCGTGCGCCCCGCGCTCTCATGGTTGCCCTCCCAGCCCACGAAGAAGAACAGCTTGTTCTTGACGATCGGCCCTCCCAGCGTCACGCCGTCGATGTTGCGGCGCGTCTTGGGCTTGACCCCGGGGGAGCCATCGGCCGTCTTCGGCAGGAAGAAGTTCCGCGCCCGCAGCTTCTCGTTGTCGTTCATCGCGAACAGCACGCCGCGGAAATCGTTGGTGCCCGACTTGGTGATCACGGTGACCGCGGCGCCGCCGGCCATGCCCTGCTCGGCGTCGAAGCTGTTCGTCGTGACGTTGACCGTCTCCACCGTCTCCGACGGAGCGACGTAGATGCTGTGGTGCGGCAGCCAGATGAACGTGTTCGTGGTGCCGTCGAGCCGCGTGGTGTTCGTCATGCGGTTGGTGCCGTTGACGTTGGTGGTGAGCGCGCGGGCCGGGGTGTCGGTGACGGCGTTCTGGAACCGGGCGGGCGTCGCTCCCGGCACCAGGTTGAGCAGGCTCTGGTAGTTGCGGTAGTTGTTGAGGGGCAGGCTGCTGATCTCCTTGGCGCTCAGCTCGGAGTGCATGTCCGCCTTGTCCGTCTGCAGCAGTGCGCGCTCGGACTGGACGGTGATCGCCTCCGTGAGCTGCCCCACGGCCAGTGACACGTCGACGCGGCTGATCGTGTTGGGCGTGACGGGAACGTTCTCCTTGCTGTACTCCTTGAAACCCGTCATGGAGACCTTGACCGTGTAGGTGCCCGGCGGGACATTGATGAACCGGTAGGTCCCACTCGTGTCGGTGGTGCCTTCCCGGGAGAGGTTCGTCTCCTTGTGGGTGATCGTGACCGACGCACCCGGCACCCCGGCCTTGGTGCTGTCCGTCACTTCACCGACCAGGGTGCCGTAGAGGACCTGTGCATGCACGGACCCGACCCCTACCGTCCCCAGCGCTATCAACGCGGCCGAGGCCAGAAGGAGACGGAGTCGTCTGCTACCGACGAGGCATCTCATCTTCTTTCTCCTTCGGAACTGGATCCAGCCAGACCTGGCCTTCCCGCGCAGGGGACTGACGCTCCTCGCCCATGAACAGGCGAAGCACAGCGAGCGACGGATGAGGCAGAAACGGGATGTGTCCCCCGCCAGACGGCCGGCCCGTGGACATGGTTCGGCGCCGGACTCCTCCTCGGAACGAAAGAAAGATGCGTTGGCTGGACTCTACTGCCGCTGCCCTTTGAAATCAATATCCGCCCGAGTAAGCGGGGTTAGCTCGACTGATATGTCAGTGCCAGCACGGTGTCGGTGTCATCCCGCATGGCGGCCGGGATCTTCACGCGCACGCCGGCTTCGTCCTCGACGAAGGCGGCGCGGCTCCCGTCCTTCACGAAGCGGGCGGCGGTGACCTTGCCCGGAAGCTTCGGCAACGAGAGCGTCTCGTCCGGCCAATCCAGGACGTGCAGATAGACCGTGTCGCCCTTCTGCGTGGTGACGCCCCAGGGCCGCGGCGTCACCGGGCCGCCGCGCGTCCCGTAGATCGACTCGCCGTAGCGGGAGAGCCAATCGCCCATCTCCTTCAGCCGGGACGCGAACTCGGGCTGGATCTTGCCGTTGGGCATGGGGCCGACGTTCAGGAGGAAGTTGGCGTCGTTGCCGGCGGCGCGCACGAGGTAGCGCACGAGGTCCTTCGTGCTCTTGTAGGAGCGGTCGGTGATGTTGAACCCCCAGGCGTTGTTCATGGTCTCGCAGGTCTCGAGGGGCAGGTCGCCGATCTCGGACTGGTCGTTGAACCCCGCGGTGTTTCGGCCCGGCAGGTCCTTCTCGAACATCTGGAAGTCCTCGCCGGGGTTCGGCCGCCGGTGGTGGTTGCTGCCGACGAGGGCGGCGGGCTGGAGCCGGTGGATGAGCGCGTAGGTCTTGGCCAGACGCCAGTCGGCCTCGGGCCGATCCCACCAGCCGTCGAACCAGATGCCGCCGATCTCGCCGTAGCCGGTGAGCAGCTCCTCGAGCTGCGCGTCCATGTAGTCGAGGTAGCGGTACCACTCGCCGCTCTCGGGACGGCCGGTGTCGTGGCCCGTGCGGCCGCGCGGGTAGTAGTCCGGGTGATGCCAGTCGAGCTGCGAGTGGTAGAAGAACAGCTTGATGCCTTGCCGGTGACACTCGTCGGCCAGCATCTTCAGGACGTCCTTCTTGTACGGCGTGCGGTCCACGATGTCCCAGTCGGACACCTTCGAGTCGAACATCGCGAAGCCGTCGTGGTGCTTGCTGGTGATCGTGACGTACTTCATGCCCGCGGCCTTGACGAGCGCCACCCATGCCGCGGGGTCGAAGTCGACGGGGTTGAAGAACGCGGGGAGCTTCTCGTACTCGGCGGCGCGGATCTTCCGGTTGTTCATCACCCACTCGCCGTCGCCGAGGACGCTGTAGATGCCCCAGTGGACGAACATGCCGAAGCGCGCGTCCTGGAACCAGCGCCGCGCGGCGAGGTTCTCGGGCGCGGGTTGGTAACCGGCCTGACCGCGGAGCGGCACGGCGGACGACACGAGCCCGGCGGCGAGCACGGCCACGGCTACACGGAGGCCTTTCATGCCCGCCCTCCCGCCGCCCGCGCCGCCACTGCGGCCGCCGGCTGCTCGGTCTCGCGGTATTGGAAGAGCAACGCGAAGAGGATCAAGACCGCGCCCGCCATCGCCGCCGGCACGAGCCAGATCCGCTGCCAGTCGTGCCCGCCGCCCGGCAGCGCGTACATGTCGACGACCCGGCCCGACATCAAGGCGCCGATGTACATGCCGGCGCCGAGGGTGACGAAGGCGATGAAGCCCTGGGCGGCCGCGCGCAAGTCCGCGGGTGCCTTGCGGTCCACGTAGATCTGCCCGGTCACGAAGAAGAAGTCGTAGCAGATGCCGTGGAGGAGGATCCCGACGTACAGCATCCACACCAGGGTGGCGTTGTTGCCGTAGGCGAACAGCAGGTAGCGCGCCGTCCAGGCCGCCATGCCGATGAGCATCATCTTCTTCACGCCGAGGCGCACGAAGAAGAACGGCATCACGAGCATGAAGAAGATCTCGGACATCTGGCCGAAGGTCATCTTGCCCGCCGCGTTCTGCACGCCGATCTCGTTGAGGAAGAGGTTCGTGAACGTGTAGTAGAACTGCAACGGGATGCAGACGAGGAAGGAGCCGAGGATGAAGACGGCGAAGGAACGCTCCTTCAGCAGCACCAGCGCGTCGAGGCCGAGCACGTCGCGCACGCTGACTTTCTCGCCCCTTTTCGCCGGCGGAGTATGGGGCAGGGCGAGCGAGTAGAGGGCCATCACCACCGACGCCGCGGCGGTGATCCGAAGAGGGAGGGCGCTGGCCTCGACGCCGAGCGCGCCGATGATGAGGCCGGCCACGATCCAGCCGATCGTGCCCAGGACGCGCACCGCGGGAAACTCCTTGCCCGGGTCGTCCATGTGGCGGAACGAGAGCGAGTTGGTCAGCGCCAGCGTCGGCATGAAGCACAGCGTGTAGACGAGGAGCACCGGGTAGAACGCCGAGAAGGTGGTGAGCGTCGAGGCGTAGTACATGGCCGCGGCACCCACGATGTGCAGGACGGCCAGGATCTTCTCGGTGGAGAAGAACCGGTCGGCCACCAGGCCCACGAAGAAGGGCGAGATGATGGCGGCGATCGCCGTGGTGCTGTAGGCCGAGCCGATCTGCGCGCCCGGGAAGTGCAGCGTGGTACCCAGGTACGTGGCCAGGGTCACGTACCACGATCCCCAGACGAAGTACTCCACGAACATCATCGCGGACAGCTTCAGCCGGACAGGCGTTTTCATCAGCGCAGCTCCTTCACGCGGACGTTGCGGAAAGCGACCTCGTCGTCGTGGTTCTGCAGCCCGATCATCCCTTCGAGGGCCCGGCTGCCGGTGAAGGTGTTGATGACCTTGCCGTTCAAGCGCACGGTGTACTTCTGGCCGGTGGCCGCGATCTCCATGTCGTTCCACTCTCCCGCCGGCTTCTGCGGCACCTCGCTCGGGGGCTGGAAGCTGTAGATCGCGCCCGTCGAGTTCTTCGCCGGCTCGCGGCTGTAGATCTGGATCTCGTAGCCTTCGTCGATCGGGAGGTTGGGGGTGCCGTCCACACGCGGGAAGCGCACGTAGACGCCCGAGTTGGCGCTCGGCTTGCCCTGCCGGTACTCGAGCCGCAGCACGAAGTCCTTGAACCGGCGGCCGTCGAGGTACCACAGGCCCATGCCACCGTTGGCGGTGGCCACGCCGTTGTCGAGCTTGAAGCTGCCCGGGCCCGCCTGCTTCCACTCGGCGGGAGGCGCCGCGGCCTGCAGCAGCCATTGGAAGCCTTCCTCTCCGGTGGCCGCCGCCGGACGGGCCGGCGGCGCATCACGCAGCGTCCACGCGATGCCGTTGACGAGGTGGGTGAGGAAGCGCGGGTCGGCCCAGACCTCCTCTCGGTGGCCGAGCGCCGTGTAGAACACGCGCCCCTTGCCGTAGTCGCGCGTCCAGGCGTTGGCGAAGTCGTGGTCGGCGCGCTTCACGCCCTGCTTCGTCACGTCCACGCTCTCCGGATCGAGGCTGAGCAGGACGTGGAGCTTCTTCCGGTCCCAGTCCTTGAACTGGTAGATCTCGTCCGCGATCTCGAACGAGGCGCCGAGGTGGGCGGTGGCGGGATGCTTCGGGTCTTCGACCTTGATCCTGACCTTCTGGTGCCACGGATGGCCGTCGAAGTAGCCGCCGATCATCTCGCCGTAGGCCGCCGATTTGTAGAGCGTGTCGGTGGCGCTGTGGATGCCCGCGAACCCACCCCCGCCCTTGACGAAGTCAGTGAGCGCGTCGACGTCGATGGGCAGCTCGCCCGTCGTGTAGAAGACGACGGCCTGGTAGTTCTTCAGCTTGTCGCGGCTCAGCTCGGCCAGGTCCTGGGTGGCGACCACGTCGAAGCGACCCTTGGCCGCGGCCTGGAGCTGCTTTTCGGCGAACGACAGCGTTCCGTCCGGCGACCGCGTCACCACCTGATGCCGGAAGCCCCCGGAGTGCGTGACGAACAGCACCCGCGGCAGCGGCTTCGCGGACGCCACCGGCGCTCCCACCGCCAACACGCTCGCCAGAACCATCGCCCTCATGCCCAATCCTCCTGGCCTTTCAACGCAGAGATCGCAGAGGACGCAGAGGACGCAGAGACGGATGGAGAAACCGTCCGTTCTCTGCGGCCTCTGCGGAACTCTGCGGCCTCTGCGTGGAAAAGCAATGCTGGCTCGTTGACCGGCGCCGTCCGTAAGGGGTAGCCTCCTTCATCATGAAGAAGAAGATCAACGTCGCCATGATCGGCTACCAGTTCATGGGGCGCGCCCACAGCAACGCGTGGCGCCAGGTGAGCCGCTTCTTCGACACGCCCTTCGAGCCGGTGATGAAGGTCGTCTGCGGCCGGCAAGAGGAGGGCGTCCGCCAGGCCGCGGACACCCTGGGCTGGCAGGAGCACGCCACGAGCTGGGAGCAGGTCGTCGCCCGCAAGGACGTCGACATCGTGGACGTGTGCACCCCCGGCGACAGCCACATGGCGATCTCGGTGGCGGCGGCGGAGAACAAGAAGGTCGTCTTCTGCGAGAAGCCGCTCGCCAACACGCTGCCCGAGGCGCAGAAGATGCTCGACGCCGTGAAGAAGGCCGGCGTCATCCACATGATCTGCCACAACTACCGGCGTGTGCCCGCGGTCGCGCTCGCGCGCCAGCTCATCCAGGACGGGAAGATCGGCCAGATCTACCACTACCGGGGGACCTACCTCCAGGACTGGATCGTGAAGCCGGACTTCCCGCGGGTGTGGCGGCTCGAGAAGTCCAAGGCCGGCTCGGGGGCGCTGGGCGACCTCTCCTCCCACTCCGTCGACCTCGCCCGCATGCTGGTCGGGGAGATCGCGGAGGTGGCGGGCTTCCTGAAGACCTTCATCAGCGAGCGGCCCCTGCCCGACGGGAAGGGGAAGGGCAAGGTGGACGTCGACGACGCCGCGCTCTCGATGGTGAAGTTCCAGGACGGGGCCATCGGCACCATCGAGTCCACGCGGTTCGCCCTCGGCCGGAAGAACTACAACCGGTTCGAGATCAACGGCAGCAAGGGGAGCATCGCTTTCAATCTCGAGCGCTTGAACGAGCTCGAGCTGTACGTCGACGAGGGAAAAGACAGCGCCTGGAAGACGATCCTCGTCACCGAGCCGCACCACCCCTACGTGGCGGGCTGGTGGCCGCCGGGACACATCATCGGCTACGAGCACACCTTCATTCATACGGTGCTCGACCTGCTGAAGGCCGTCCAGGAGCAGAAGGTCCCCAGCCCCAACTTCGAAGACGGCGTGCGCAACCAGAAGGTCCTGGACGCCCACGAGCGCGCGGCCGCGTCGGGGCGTTGGGAAAAGGTTCTTTAGGAAATTCGGGGGGGGTACGAGCTACGAGCACCCCCCCGCGCGCATTCGCGCTCCCCCCCATGACGCTCGCTCGGGAGTGAATCCCTCGCTCGCTGCTTAGGCTCCCAGTGCCTGCTTGCAGTACGCGAGGCACCGCCGGACCTCTTCCGCGCTGTCCCCGCCCTTGTACTCGTACTCGATGTTGGCGGGGATCGGCCACTTGTTCTGCTTGAGCAGGCCGAGCACCTCCTTGATGGGGGTGTCGCCTTCGC
>QHVJ01000199.1 GCA_003222275.1 Acidobacteriota bacterium
TCCAGGATCCCGACCTCCACAAGGACATCGTGACCCTGGGCTTCGTGAAGGACGTGCGCATCGCCGGCGGGGCCGTGGACTTCACGATCGAGCTGACGACCCCCGCGTGCCCGGTCCGCGACGAGATGAAGGCGGAGGCGGAGCAGAAGGTGGCCGCGCTGCCCGGCGTGGAAGTCGCGCGGGCGAAGATGACGGCGGACGTGCGCGCGCGCGGCGGGTTCGGCCGCCAGGCCGTGCCCGGCATCCGCAACATCGTCGCGGTGGGCGCGGGCAAGGGCGGGGTGGGCAAGTCAACGACCGCCGTGAACCTGGCGGTGGCCCTCGCCCGCAAAGGCGCGCGGGTCGGGCTCATGGACACCGACGTCTACGGGCCCAACATTCCCCAGATGCTGGGCCTCACCGAGCAGCCCCGGGTGAGCGAGGCCAAGCGCATCATTCCTCCCGAGGCGCACGGCATCAAGGCCATCTCCATGGGCCTGCTCGTTCCTCCCGACCAGCCCGTGATCTGGCGCGGGCCGATGCTCCACGGCGCCGTCCAGCAGTTCATGCGGGACGTGGAGTGGGGCGAGCTGGACTACCTCGTCGTGGACCTGCCCCCGGGCACCGGCGACGTGTCGCTCAGCATGGCCCAGAGCGTGCCGGTGGCGGGAGCGGTCGTGGTGACGACCCCCCAGGGCGTTTCGGTCTCCGACGTCCGCAAGGCCGTGGCCATGTTCCGCCAGCTCAACATCCCGGTCCTGGGCGTGATCGAGAACATGAGCTACTTCATCTGCGGCCACTGCCAGGAGCGCACCGAGATCTTCGGCCACGGCGGGGGCGCGCGCATGGCGGAGGACCTCGGCATCCCGCTCCTGGGCGAGGTCCCGATCGACACGCGGGTGCGGTCGGGCGGGGACGAGGGAGCGCCCATCGTCATCGCGGCGCCGGACGCGCCCGCCGCCAAGGCATTCATCGACCTCGCCGGCCGCGTCGCGGCCCAGGTTTCGATCCAGGCGATGCGCGTGCTGAAGGTGATCCAGACGGCCTGAGACGGCGGCGGCTAGCTCTGTTCGGGCTCGAAGCACGCGCGGCCCGGCTGGCACACCTCGGGGCTGCACCAGACCTCGTCCGGACCGAGAACGGTCGCCGTGCGCGAGCACCAGTACTGGGCGGTGGGAGAGCTCTCGCGCAGGTCCACGTGGTCGCGCCCCAGGACGTAATACATCTTGGTGCGGAGCCGCTTGCAGATGGGCACGTTGGCTTCACTTTCCATCTCGAGCTCCTAGGCCAGCGACAGCAGTGTGCGGCGGACCAGGGTCTGGACGAGGCCGACCTTGTAGTCGTTGTCCGACATCGGGGCCGCGCCCACGACCGCGGCCCGGGCGGCGGCGTTGGCGCCCGCCTCGTCGAGGCTCTTGCCCACCAGCGCCTGCTCCGCGCGGATCGAGCGCCAGGGGATCGGAGCGACCGCGCCCAGCACCACGCGAGCCTCGCGCACCGTGCCCCCTTCGCTCTTCACCGCGGCCGCGATCGAGACGAGCGGCCAGTCGAAGTCGGCGCGCTCCTGGATTTCGTCGTAGCTGGATTTCCAGCCCGCCGCCGCGGGCACGCGGATCTCGGTCAGCACCTCGCCCGGTTGGAGCTGGTTCTCCCGCTGGGGGTCCTTGGTCGGCAGCGTGAAGAAGTCGCCCGCCGCCACCGTGCGGGGCCCCTTGTCGCCCTCGAGCACGAAGCTCGCGCCGTAGGCCACCAACGCCACCGCTGCGTTCGACGGATGCGGCGCGTAGGAGGGGCCCCCGCCGAAGATCACGTGGTACCGGTTCTCGCCCCCCACGGCGTAGCAGATGTCGCCGCCCTTCTTGAGGCACTTGTAGGACTCGAGCCGGTAGTACCAGCAGCGCGGGCGCTGCAGCACGTTGCCGCCGATGGTCGCCACGTTGCGGATCTGCGGGGACGCGGCCTCGCGGCAGGACTGCGCCAGGGCCGGATGGCTCTTGCGGATCGCCGGATCGGCGCCGACCTGGGCCAGGGTGGCCATCGGTCCGATGCGCACGCTGCCGTCAGGCGCGGCGGCGATCCTCGCCAGCCCGGGGATCGACTTGAGATCCACCACGCGCGGCGGCTCGACGAGACGCTCCTTCAGATGGTCCAGCAGATCGATGCCGCCGGCCTTGAGCACGGCCCCCGGCTTCTCGGAGACCAGCTCGCGGGCCTGGGCGACGCTCGCGGCGCGGGCGTACTCGAAGGCGTTCATGTCAGCTCCTCCGCGCTTCGGCCAGGGCCGCGAGGACCCGGTCGGGGGTGATGGGCAGGGTACGCACGCGGGCGCCGCTCGCGTTGAACACGGCGTTGGCCACCGCGCCCAGCGTGGGGACGATGCACGGCTCTCCGATCCCGGCCGCCGACGTGTTGTTCCCCGCGTTGGCGATCTCGGTGACGATGGGCACCGCCTCGAACATGTCCTTCGAGGAAAGGACCTTGTACGACTCCAGGTTGGGGTTGACCATCGTCCCCACGTTGCGGTCCAGCACGCGGTTCTCCCAGAGCGCCCACGAGACGCCCTGGATCATGGCGCCGATGATCTGGCTCTCGGTCGTGAGCAGGTTGATGGGGAAGCCGCAGTCGTTGACGGCGACGACCTTGATCACCCGGACGACGCCCGTCTGCGTGTCCACCTCGACCTCCGCGAACTGGCAGCCCGCGAGGTCCTGGCGGTAGGTCTCGAACTGCTTCTTCCTCTCCGCCACCGCCGCGATCACCTCGCCGCTCATCTTTGCCGCCGTCTGCTTGAAAGCGACGCTCTTGCCGGGGCTCGCGGCCACGAAGATCTTGCCGTCGGCGGCGTCGAGGTCTTCGGCCTTGGCGCCCAGCCCGGGAGCCGCCAACGCGAACAGCTTCATCCGCGCGTCATGGGCGGCGAGGCGCACCGCGGGGGCGACGGAGTTGGTGGTGTTGCTGCCTCCCGAGCCGGGGCCCTCCGGCCAGCGGCTGTCGCCGACGTTGGGCTTGACGTCGGTCGGCTTGAGGCCCAGCTCCTCCGCCACCACCATGGCCATCGCGGTGCGGAAGCCGGTGCCGATGTCCTGCGCGCCGGAAAAATATTCGACGCTCCCATCCCGATGGATCCGCACCTCGGCGCCGACGCCGCTGCCGCGGGCGATGACGTACCAGTTGCCGTTGGCCATCCCGATCCCGCGCTTGCGCGGTCCGGCTCCTTCTCCGGGCTTCTTGTTCCGGCGCTCCCATCCGATGGCCTTGGCGCCGACGTCGTACTGGATGAGGCGCACGGGCGAGGCCTCGTTCTTCCTCCGCACCTCGAGGGGGTCGAGCCCCAGCCGGTCGGCCACCTCGTCGACCGCCGACTCGAGGGCGAAGGCGCCCTGGGGGTGGCCCGGCGCGCGCAGCGGAGCCGCAGGGCCCGCGTTGGTGAAGACGTCGTGCTCCTCGATCTTCAGGTTGGGGTTCTTGCCGTGGAGCGATCCCGCCGGCCCGCCCGTGCCGGCGCCACCGGCGATGCCCGCGGATCCGAAGGAGCGGTAGTGGACGGCCGTGAACGAGCCGTCGCGCGCCGCCCCGATCTTGACCGTCATGAGGGCGCTCGGAGCGTTGCCGGTGCAGAGGTGCTCCTCGTGCCGGTCGAGCATCAGCTTGACCGGCGCCCCCGCCTGCTTGGCGAGCTTGCAGGCCACCACCGCAAAGGCGCTGCCGGAGGCCGAAGGCGCGAGCTTGCTGCCGAAGCCGCCGCCCATGTGCTCGGTGATGACGTTCACGTTCTTGCGGTCGATGCCGAGCGCCTCGGCCATCCCGTCCCGCACGGTGAACACGCCCTGGGTCGAGGCCCACACCGTGAGCTGGTCGCCCTCCCACTTGGCGATGACCCCGTGGGTCTCGAGCGGGGAATGGGTGTGGGTGGGGACGGAGTAGGTCTGCTGGATCGTGACCGCCGCGTCCGCGAAGCCCTTGTCCACGTCGCCGCGGCTGCCGCCTCGTCCGGGCGGCTTCGGCCCCAGGACGTTGCCTTTCCGCGGAATGTCCTTCGGGCCGGGGATCTTGTCCGGCTCGTAGACGAGAGGCGCGTCGTCCGCCATCGCCTTCTCCAGGTCGGTGACGAACGATGCCTCATCGTAGGTGACCTGGACGAGGCGGGCGGCGTCCTCCGCGACCTCGGGCGAGACGGCGGCGACCGCCGCGACGTCCTGGCCGGCGAACCGGACGGTGCGGGCGTCGCTCGTCCATACCGCCTTCACGCCCGGCAGCGCCTCGGCCTTCGAAGTGTCGATCTTCAAGATCTGGCCGGCGGGCACCGCGGAGCGCACCATCCTTCCCCACAGCATGCCGGGCATGCTGATGTCGAAGGTGTACTTGGCGCGGCCGGTGACCTTGTACTTGCCGTCCAGCCGCGGCTGGCGCCCCTTGACGACACGCAGCTTGGAATCGAGGTCCCACGGCTTGAGGTCGCCCTGCGCCGCGTGGACTTCCATCGTCTGCGGGTTGCTCGCATGGCCGGCCTTGACGGTGTAGGTGACGGTCGGGACTTCGGGGGGCTTTTGCTCTTGGGCCATGGCGCTAACCCCGCTTGGCGGCCGGGCGGGCCGACGCCTTGGCCGCCTTCTGCACCGCCTCGAACACGCGCGAATACGTGCCGCACCGGCAGATGTTGCCCGCGAGGCCGTCCTTCACTTCCTCCAGCGACGGGTTCGCGTTCTTGCGAAGGAGGGCGGTGGAGGACACCACGAAGCCGGGCGTGCAGAAGCCGCACTGCAGCGCGTCGGCCTCGACGAAGGCCGCCTGCACCGGGCTCATGGCGTCGGGGGTGCCCAGGCCCTCGACGGTGGTGATCTCGTGGCCCTCGGCATCGGCGGCCAGCATCAGGCACGATGCGATGGGCTCGCCGTCCAGGAGGACCGTGCAGCCTCCGCAGGCGCCGCGGTCGCAGATCTCCTTGGCGCCGGTGAGGTCGAGATGGTTCCGCAGGGCCCGCAGCAGCGTCACCCGCGGCTCGACGTTCACCGTGCGGGCGGCGCCGTTGACCTTCAGCGTCAGGGGCGCCGCGCCGGGTCCCAGCACCGTGGCGCCGGCGGCCGGGATCGCCACGCCGGCCAGGCTGCTCGCGGCCGCGCCGACGCCGGCCGTCTTCAGGAAGGTGCGCCGGGAGACTCCCCGGCCGCCCTCGTCCTCGTCGTTCTCGGGGGGATGGGCCATGCCGACCTCGCTCTCAAGCCGCGCACAAGACGCGGCATCGTAAGAAAAAGCTCGAGACGCTGATTCTTCCTCCGCGGGCGCGAGGCCGTCAAGAGGGTTTTGCATCTTCGCGGCGCCGGCGTTTGACACGGATGTCAAGGAACAAGGTCTTGATGGTTGACGTATGTCCATTGAAGGGCGAGAATCTCTTGCGTGATGCCGAGAGGGAGGCGGGCGGGGCCGGAGCCGGCCACGCTGGACGAGGTGGATCGCGGGCTGGTCCTGGCGCTCTCGCGGGATGGCCGCCGCTCGGCGGCCGCCCTGGCCAAGGAACTGGGGCTGTCGCGGCAGGCGGTCACGGAGCGGATCCGGGACCTCGAACGCCGCCGGATCATCCGCGGCTACCGCGCCGACGTGGATCCCCTCGCGCTGGGGTTGGAGGTGCGGGCCCAGCTCCGCCTGACCCTCGACGCGACCGCACCGGCCTCCCGCGAGAAGGACGTTCTACGGCGGCTGGCCGCCAACCCCCTCGTGCGCTCCGTGTATCGGGTGAGCGGCGAGGACTGCTTCGTGGCCCAGGTGCTGTGCCGCCGCATCGAGGACGTCAACGCGATCCTCGACGAGCTGAAGGCCACCCGCGCGCTGCAGTCGTCGCGCACCGCGTTCGTGCTGGAAACCGTGATGGAAAAGGGCGCCCTCGGGCCGGTGGAGCCTCCGCTCGTCGCCGGCTGAGGGCTTGATTCGAGGGATCATGTCACCCCGCCACCGCCGTCTGCTTCCCTGGCTCGCGCTCTTCGTCGTCTACGTGGTCTGGGGCTCGACCTACATGGCCATCCGGATCGCGGTGCGGGAGATGCCACCCTTCGCCGCCGCCGCCGCGCGGTTCGGCGCGGCCGGCCTCGTGATGGCCCTCATCGCCCTCTTCGTGGACCGCGAGAGCGGGCGGCCGACGCGCCGCCAGCTCGCGGACTATGCCCTCATCGGCGTCCTGCTCCTCGCCTTCGGCAATGCCATGGTGATGTGGGCGGAGCAGCGGATCACCAGCGGGATCACCGCCCTCATCGTGGCCATGGTGCCGACCTGGCTCACCTTCTTCGACGGCCTCCGCCCGCATGGCCAGCCCTGGACGCTGCGCGTGTGGCTGGGCGTGATGGTGGGGATGGCGGGGGTCGGGCTGGTGGCGCGTCCTGGAGGCGGCATGGCAGCGGGGCACTGGCCGGCGGTGGCGATGCTCATGGTGGCGAGCATCGCCTGGAGCATCGGCTCGCTCTACTCGCAGTCGGTCCCGCGCCGGCTCCCGCTCTTCTCCGCGGCCGCGGTCGAGATGATCGCGGGCGCGGTGGTGCTCGCGGCCGAGTCGCGGCTCATGAGGGAAGACCTCGGCCGCTTCGCGAGCGCCTCGCCGAACGCGTGGTGGGCGCTTCTCTATCTGGCCGTCTTCGGCTCGCTCGTCGGCTTCACGGCGTTTGCTTTCTGTCTCAACGAGCTGCCCGCGACCACGGTGGGGACCTACGCCTATGTCAACCCGGTAGTGGCGGTGGTACTCGGAAGCGTGTTCCTCGGGGAGCCGGTGTCGGCGGGGCTGGTGGCGGGCGCGGTGCTCATCCTGGGGGCGGTGCTGCTGACGACCACGCGCCGCCGCGTCCCGCCGCCGCCCCGGGAAGCGCCGTTGCCCGTCTCCTCGGAGGCGACCTCGAGCTAATACAGCAGGTACTGCGCGCGGCGGCGGCGGAAGCGCGCCAGGCCCGCCTTCCATCGGGCGGCCAGCCGCCGCGGCGAGTTCCCCTGGTCGGTGGAGCGGCGGAACTCGTCGCTGCCGAAGAGGATGTCGATCGGCCGCTTGACGTGCTCGTACTCGTACGGCGGATCGCGCCACGCGAAGCGCGCGGGGTCCTGGCGCCGGGCGTGGAAGATCAGCAGCAGATAGGTCAGGTACGACGTGAAGCGCCGGCGGTCGCGGACATGCACCTGCACGCCTCCGCAGCGGCGGCCCGCGTGCTTCTGGAAGGTCGGCGTGAAGTAGGTGGGGCGGAACCGCACGCCGGGCAGGCGCTCCTGCTCGAGGTCGCGGGCCAGCCGCCACGGATCGAGCCAGGGCGCTCCGACCAGCTCGAAGGGCCGGGTGGTGCCGCGTCCCTCCGAGAGGTTGGTGCCCTCCACCAGGCACCCCCCGGGATACACCCAGGCGGTGTCGACCGTCGGCATGTTCGGCGAGGGCATGACCCACGGCAGCCCCGTCTCCTCGAACGCCATCTCCCGGCGCCAGCCGCGCATGCGGACCACCTGCAGGTCCGCGTCGAGGCCGAGCTCTTCGCGGAAAAGGAGGGCCAGCTCGCCCACGGTCATCGCGTGCCGGGGGGGCAGCGGATGCATGCCGACGAAGGACAGGTACTCGGGCTCGAGCACGTTGCCCTCGAGGGCCGTGCCCCCCAGCGGGTTGGGGCGGTCGAGCACGACCAACCGCCGCCGATAGCGGGCGCACGCCTGGAGGGCATGCAGCATTGTATATATAAAAGTATAGTAGCGAGCGCCCACGTCCTGCACGTCGAAGAGGAGCGCGTCCACCCCGCTCAGCATCTCGGCGGTGGGGATGCGCGTCTTGCCGTACAGGCTGAAGACGGGCAGGCCGGTGGCCGGATCGCGGCTGTCCTCCACCTCGACCAGGTCCTGCGCGTCGGCCCAGATCCCGTGCTCGGGCCCGAAGAGGGCGGTGAGGCGGAACGCGCGGGACTGCTTCAGTGCCAGCGAGGCGTGGACGAGGTCGGGCGTGACCGTGGTGGGGTTCGCGATGAGGCCGACCCGCACGCCCCGCAGCCGGCCGGGTCGGGCCAGGAGCTCTTCCAGGCCCGAGCGGACGCGGCCCACGCGGGTCCGGCTCCGGAAGGGAACGGGAGCCCGCCGCGCCATCACTCGGCGTAGCGCAGCGAGAAGCGCCCGATCGACTCCTGGTCGCTGGCGCTCCGGTGGATCGTTCCGCTGATCGCCGAGCCCTGGAGGTTCCCGCGGAAGAACCGCGGCGAGCCTCCGCTGGCGAGCACGAAGGTCAGCACGCCCTTCTGGTACGTGGCGGACTCCAAGGGCACCTCCATGGCCACGGCCCCCGCCTGGGTCCCCAGGGAACCGGCCAGCCGCGCGCCCTCCAGGCGAAGGCGCAGCTTGATCGGCCGCTCGCCGGTGCCCGTCTCTTCCATCATACCTTCCCAGCGACCGGTCACCGCCGCGGCGGCGGCCGAGGGCCCGGCCGGCAGCATCAGCGCCATGTCCCGGAACGCGCGCGTCTGCGCGGCGGAAGGAGGGTTCAGGAGCGAGGCGGGCACGCCGTTCGCGGCCCCGATCCGGCGCTCGGCCTCCGCGTAGAGGTCGACGAGCGCCTTGCCGCGCGGCGACAGCTCCAGCAGGCGGCTCGGCCGCTGGTGCTGGACGAAAAGCGTGAGCTGGTCCTGCAGGAGGGCCGCCCAGAAGCCGGCGAGGGCGCGCGGCGTCGTGCGCTGGCCCTTCATTCCGGGGTCCGGACCGCGGCTGTAGCCGGCGGCGTCGTCGGCAGTGGCGGTGACGATGATTCCGCCTCCGGCCACCGCTACCGACGGAGGCGAGTCCCGCGCCTCGAGGGTCACCGGCCGTGCCGCCGCGGCGTCGAAGGCCGCGTTGAGGGCCGCGGCCACGCGGACCGCGCGCTCGCCCACGGACGGACCGGCCTCGCGGTCCGACAGCAGGAGGACAGGGCCGAGCAGTGTCGATACCAGCGCCTGGTCGGTCGTAGAAGAGACCGGCGCGGCGAAGAAGCGGGGGACGAAGATCGACGTCGACGGCCGCACGAGCGTGAACTGGACGGAACCGGAAGAGGTGCCGCTGTGGGCCTTGACCACCACCGGCACGAGCGTCTGGCTGCCGGTCGACAACCCGGCGGGGGCCACCGCCCTCAGGTGGTTGGGCGAAGCAGCGAGGATGAGGGCCGGCTCGTCCCCGAAGAGGAGAACGTTGTCGGCCGGGTCGGGGTCGAAGCCGCGGCCGCGGACGTCGACGTCCTCTCCGGGTTGCCCGGCGGAGGGGACCAGCTCGATCACCAGAGGCAGCCGGCCGAGGAGGAGCGTGAGCGGCCGACCCGCTTGTGCTCCCACGCGCAGCGTCACCGACACGGCGCGTCCCTCGGTCACGGGGATCGAGGGCACGACCAGCCGCACGGCGTCGGCCTGCGCGGAGCGCACCTCGGCCGTCTCGCCGGCCACCTGGACGCTCAGCGGCGTGCCGTCGAGGTTCTCGCCGATGAGGGTCACCTCCTGGCCCGGCAGCGCCACGTCCGGCTCGAGCCGGTTCGGGTGGGGCACGCGCCGCACCCGCAGGAACAGGGCATTCGATCGCCCCGCCCGCGTCTCCACGATCACGGGGATCTCCACGCCCTCCTTCGCCGCCAGCGCCGCGGGGACGGTGACGGAGACCTGCGTGTCGGAGGCGGAAGTGACCTGGCCGGCCTGATCTGCGAAGCGCACCGTGACCGCTTCGGCGCTGGTGCCCAGGCCCGTTCCGGCGATGGCCACCGTCTGGCCCGGTTCGACCCGCGGCGGGAGGACGCTGCTGATGACGGGCGGCACCGGACGGAGCCGGCCGTAGACGAAGTAGGCGAGGCCGGCCACGACGAGCGTCCCCAGGGCGATGAGGACCGGGCGGGGAAGGGCGGGGAGGCGGGGAAGCGACACTCCTCGCCGGGCGGCCCGCGGAGCGGCCTCACGCGGGCCGGGCTCGCGGACGCGGTCGGTGACGATCGATGGCGTGTCGCTGGAGTAATCCGCCACCGGCCGCTTGCGCTCGCCGCCCGGCGGATGCACGAGGGGAAGCGGCCGAGCGGGAGCAGACGCGCCCGCGTCGGCAGCGCCAAGCTCGACGGCGGCGCGCGGGCTCGTCGGGGGCGCCGCCACCACGGGTTCCTCCGGGGCCGGCGGTGCCAGAACGGGGGCGGGTGCGGCGGGAGCGGCGGCGGGCGCGACGTAAGGCGTCACCGCCACGTCCTCGAGCACGAATGGCGGGGCCTCGGTGGACGCGGCTGGAGCGGCCGCGGCGCTGAGATCCCGGGGGAGCCGCACGAGCAGCTTCACGCTCGCCCGCGAGCCCGGCGGGCCGAGGCTCACCCGGTCGCCGTCCTGCAGGACGTGCCCGGCGCCGACCCGCTCCCCGTTCACGTACGTGCCGGCGGCGCTGCCGACGTCGGTGAGGAGCATGCCCCGCGAGGCGTCCCACCGCACCCGGGCGTGGATGGCATCGACGTTGTCCGCCTCGAGGCGCAGGTGGGCATCGGGGCTTGCGCCCAGCACCCTCTCCGCGCCGGGGCTCTCGAGGGTCATCAGGGTACCGTCGCACGGGGGCCCGGTGACGATCAGCGTGGGGTGTGTCGCGTCCTTGAAGGAGTCAGTCAACCCCACCCTCGGGAGGCGACGAAGTGGCCGGACGGCAAGAGGAACGAGCGGATTCAAGCACAGTGCTTCGTAGGGTGTCAACGACGGCGGCCACCACGCGCGGAAGGCGGGCGCGGTTCGTTGACTCTCCCCGGCGGCGGTGCTAGCGTGATCTTTTCCGGCCCGGAGATGCAAAAGGCCGTGGCTTCCGCGGATGACGCCCCCCCCGACGCCGTCCTGCGCAGGATCCGCATTCCCCTGATCCGCAAGGCGACGCTGACCTACGCCGACGGCCGCGGCGAGGACCTCTTCATCATCGACCTCGGCCTGTCGGGGGTCTTCGTCGAAAGGACCGACGCGCTGCCTTCCGGGGAGAAGGTGCGCATCCGCTTCCTTCTGCCGGGCAACGTCATTCCCGTGCAGGCGGGCTGCCGCGTCGCGTGGTGGCACCCGCCGGGCGCTCCTCTTGTCTCGAAGTCGCTCCCATCGGGGGTCGGCCTCGAGTTCGTCGATCTCTCTGAACACGACCGGGAGCGCGTGCGATCGCACCTCCTGGAGTATCTCCGCAGCCACCTCGGCCCGCGCCGTTTCCACCGGCAGCGGCTGGACGGCGCGGAGGGGGAAGAGCCATGAAGAAAACAGTGGGTTCCGTCGTTTCAGGCCGGGAGACCTATCACGTCGATTCCGGCCTCAGCGTGCGCGACGCCGCGCGTTACATGACCGAGCGCCGCGTGGGCGCAGTGGCCGTGCTGGACGGTGATCGCCTGGCCGGCATCCTTTCCGAGCGCGACATCATGGGGAGGGTCGTGGCCGCCGGCCGCGATCTCGACCGGACGCAGGTGGGGGACGTGATGACCCGCGACCTCGTGGTGGCCCGCGCGGGCGATTCCCACGAGGACGGCCTCCGGATGATGAAGCAGGCGGGCTGCCGCCACCTGCCGGTGGTGGAGCAGGACCGCCTCTTGGGCGTGGCCTCCCAGCGCGACCTCCTGCAGATCGACCTCTCGGAGAAGGACGAGGAGATCCGCTGGCTGAACGCCTACATCCACTTCATTCCCCCGCTCCGGGAGGGAACCTCTTAGCTTGGCCCGGGTCGAGGTCGTCCTCGTCCGCCCCGAGTCGCCGGCGAACGTCGGGGCGGCGGCGCGGGCGGTGCGAAACGCCGGCCTGCACGGCCTCGTGATCGTGGAGCCCGGCGACTGGCGAACGGTGGAGTGCTGGCGCACGGCCTGGGGCGCGCACGACGTGCTCGAGCAGGCGCGAGTGGCTCCCGATCTCGCTTCGGCCGTGGCCGGGGCCGGGTACGTCGCCGCGCTTTCGGGGCGGCGGCCGGTGGAGGCGCCGGTCCTCGACGTGAGGGAGATGGCGGCCGAGGTGGCGGCGCTGGGCTCCGGCGACGTCGCCGCCCTCGTGTTCGGACCCGAAACCACCGGCCTGGCGGACGCCGACGTGGCCCGATGCGGCCGGCGGGTGCTCATCCCGGCCGACGCCGCCCAGCCGTCGCTGAACCTGTCGCACGCGGTCATGGTCGCGGCGTACGAGGTGTTCCGCGCCCGGCGGCCCGCCCCTCCGTCGGCGCGGCTCTCGAGCCACGCCGAGAAGGAAGCGATGCTCGTGCTGCTTCGGGAAGGTCTGCGCGCGATCGAGGCGCTGCCCGCCGTCAACACCGAAGGCCGCTTCGAGGAATGGCGGGCGCTCTTCCAGCGCGCCGACCTCACGCCCAAGGAGGTGCGGCTGCTGGAGCACCTGGCCCGCAAGATGAAGCAGAGCGCGCGGACGCCGGATTGACTCCGGCGCGGGACAAGGGGGGGTCTGGGGGGACCGGAGGGCCCCCCAGCTTGAGAGGGGCGCCGGATTGACTCCGGCGCCCCGTGACGACCATGAGCCTTTCGCCGACGTCCAGCTCGCGCCCCCGGACGGCTTTTCGATCCCCGAGCTGAAGTGGCGCGAGCTGCTCTTCGTCGGCGCGCTGCGGCGCGACGGCGATGACTTCGTGCGCGATCCCACGCGGCCGCTCCCTGCCTTCCGCATTCCGGACCTCTTTCCCGAAGGGACCAGATTCCGGGTCCAGAGCGACGGTCGAAGGGTGCTCGTCCGCCGCCTGAAATGACATCTTCGTGCGTGACCTCACGCACAGGTGAGCGCGCGCACTGACGGCTCCGGCGCTGGCCCTTACGTTCGAGGAAGGACCGGTCGCGAGAGCGGCCGGCCGCCTGCCACGTCCAGACCCGGGTCACCCGGGGGCTGGGGATGAATCGAAGCCAAGGGGAACCAATGGGAGGTGCGCGCATGAAGCCGACCGTCTCCCTTACCGGCTACGATCCGCGTGATGGCGCCCGCTCCGAGGGAATCAGGCGCGAGGAGCGCCGCCGTGAGGCCCATCTGCGCCTGCTCACCGAGAAGATGCCGGCCATCGTATGGTCGACCGACACCGACCTGCGGTTCACTTCCTGCCTGGGCGCGGGCCTCGAGGGCCTCGATCTCCGGCCCCGTGAGCAGACCTGCCGCAGCCTCTTCGAGTACTTCGCGACCGACGACGCCGAGTTCCTGCCCATCGCCGCCCACCGCCGCGCCCTCATGGGCGAAGCGGTGCACTTCGAGGTGGAGTGGGGAGGGCGCGCCTTCGCCGCCCACGTCGAGCCCCTGCGCGACGCCGGCGGCTCCGTCAGCGGCACGATCGGCGTGGCGCTCGACATCTCCGACCAACGGCGGGCGGAGGAACGGCTTCTCCACGTCTTCCGCCACGACCCGCTCACGGGGCTGGCGAACCGTGCGGTGTTCCTCGAGCGGCTGCAGCGACGGCTCGCACCCGCGGCCCGGAGCGAGGGCCGGGTGGCCGTGCTCCTCGTCGACATCGACCGCTTCAAGGCCATCAACGTCGGCCTGGGCCACTCCGCGGGCGACGTCGTCCTCTGCGAGATCGCGCGACGGCTCGGGCTCTGCGTCACCGCCCGCGACACGCTGGCCCGCTTCGGCGAGGACGGCTTCGCCATCCTCGTCAACGGGGTGGACGAGGCGCAGGACGCGGCGATGGTGGCGCGGCGCATCCAGAGGGACCTGGCCGAGCCGATGACGCTGGAAGGACACCAGGTCGTCGCGACCGTCAGCATCGGGGTGGCGCTCGGGACCGTGGCTCACGCGCGGGCCGAGGACCTCCTTCGCGACGCCGACACGGCCCTCGATCGGGCCAAGGCCCTCGGCCGGGCCCGCTACGAGGTCTTCGACCAGGACATGCACGTGCGGGAGGTGGCCCAGCTCGCCCTGGAGATGGAGCTGCGGCAGGGCCTCGTCTGCGATCAGTTCCGCGTCCGCTACCAGCCCATCGTGTCGGTCGGCACCGGCAACGTGGCCGGCTTCGAGGCGCTCGCCCGCTGGCAGCACCCGGGACGGGGCCTGCTCCTGCCCGCGGAGTTCATCCCCGCCGCCGAGGAGACCGGCCTCATCCTCGAGCTCGACCACTGGATGCTGCGGGAGGCGTGCCGGCAGGCTCAAGAGTGGCGCCACGCCGCCTGGGAGCTGCCCTTCGGCGTCAACGTCAACCTGGCGGGGAAAGGGCTCTCGCAGCGCGATCTCGTGGAGCGGGTGGCGCTCACGCTTCGGGAGACCGGAGTGGACGCGCACCGGATGTGCATCGAGGTCACCGAGGGCGTCCTTCTGGAGGACGTGGACGCGGCGGGCGCGACGCTCGCGCGCTTGCGCGGCCTCGACCTGGCGGTGAGCATCGACGACTTCGGCACCGGACGCTCGTGCCTCAGCCACCTGCACCGCCTGCCCGTGGACGCCCTGAAGATCGACCGCTCCTTCGTGGCCGAGGTCGCGCGCCGGCGCGAGAGCGCGGAGATCGTCCGCACCATCATCCAGCTGGGGCACAACCTGGGGCTGCGCGTCGTCGCCGAGGGCGTGGAGACGGAGCCGCAGCGGGAGGTCCTGCGCCACCTGGGCTGCGACTACGCCCAGGGCTACTTCTATTCGCCGCCGGTGGCGGCGGAGACGGCGCAGCGCATCCTGGCGCTCGGGAAGCCGCTGCCCGCCTGAGCCGGGCCGGTCTCGCCGTGTATAATCGCGCGGGGGCCGGGCAGAGCGCCCGCCCCGCGGCAATGTCTCCTCGCATCCTCCCACGGCCCGCGCACACCGTCTCCCGCAAGGACATCGATCCCGATGCCCTAAAGGTGCTCTATCGCCTGAAGAACCACGGGTTTGTGGCGTATCTGGTCGGGGGCGGCGTGCGGGACCTCCTGCTCGGGCGGCGGCCCAAGGACTTCGACATCGGCACGTCGGCGCATCCCCAGCAGGTGAAGCGCCTCTTCCGCAACTGCTTCATCATCGGGCGGCGCTTCCGGCTGTGCCATGTGCGGTTCGGGCGCAAGGTGGTCGAGGTGTCGACCTTCCGCCGCCAGGCCGAGGCCGACGAAGGGGACACGCTCATCCGCCGCGACAATACCTTCGGCACCCCGGAGGAGGACGCGTTCCGCCGGGACTTCACCGTCAATGCCCTCTTCTACGACATCGCCACGTTCTCGGTGATCGATTACGTCGGAGGGCTCGAGGACCTCGACCGGCGTACGATCCGCACGATCGGCGATCCGGGAATACGCCTGCGCGAGGACCCGGTGCGCATGCTCCGGGCGGTCGCCCTCGCCGCGCGCCTCGACTTCTCGATCGACCCGGACACCGTGGAGGCCGTCCGCTTCCTGCGCGGGGAGATCGTCAAGAGCAGCCCCGCGCGGATCCTCGAGGAGTTCTACAAGATCCTCCGCCAGGGCGCCGCGCGTCGCACCTTCGAGATGCTCCACGAGCTCGGCCTCCTCGCCTACATCCTCCCTGCGGCCGACGAGGCCGTGGCCCGGGGCAGCGCCGAGCTCCTCGGCAGCCTCGCGCGCCTGGACGAGGTCCGGCGGTCCGGCCGCGTGGCGGTCGAAGACCTGGACCATGCGTTGCTGCTCGGAACGCTGCTCGTCCCGCTCGGGCTGCCGCCCCGCGGCGCCGGCGCCCGCGAGCTTCGCCGGGGAACTCCCGAGGAAGAGCCTCTCGACGTGGCGGCGGAGATGGCGTCGCTGGGCGCGGAGCCCGAGCCGGAGCTGCCGGTGGCGCCGGCGTCGCTCGCCCTGCCGTTCGCCCGCCGCGACCTCGACCGTCTCCGCTTGATCCTCGCCGCCCAGCCACGGCTGCGCGAGATCCAACGGTCGTCTCGGGTGCGCCAGATGCTCGCCGGCCGGGGCTATCTCGACGAGGCGCTGCGCTGGCTGGAGATCCACGGAGGCGAGGAGGGCGGGGAGCTCGCGACCCATTGGCGCAGCCTCGAGCCGAAGAGCCCGGCTCCGGCGGCTTCCGACGAGTCCGGTACCGCCGCCGAGACGGCGGGTGGGGCGCCCCCGGCCGGACGGCGGCCCCGGCGCCGGCGGCGTCGCCATCGCCGCCGCCCCACGCCCACTCCTTCGACACCGTGACCGGCTTCGCTCAGGGAGCGCGCTGATGGCCCGGCTATCCGAGGATGAGATCCGCCCGCGGATGGCGCAGCTCCGCGGCTGGGAGCGATCGGGCGAGCAGATCCGCAAGACCTATCCTTTCGCGTCGTTTGCCGAGGGCATGGCCTTCGCCAATCGCGTGGCGGCGGTGGCGGAGGCCCTCGACCATCACCCGGACATGCTCATCCAGTATCGGCAGGTGACGCTCACGCTCACCAGCCACGACGCCGGCGGTCTCACCGAGCGCGACTTCCGGCTCGCCCGGCGGATCGACGAATGAAGGTCGCCGTCACCGGGGCCGCCGGCCAGCTCGGCCGCGCCCTCGTGAGCCTGCTCGGGCTGCGGACGGCGTGGGCGGGAGGGCGCGACGAGCTGGACGTGACGGACCCCGCCGCGATCGCGCGCGTGCTCGACCGCGTCCACCCCGACGTGGTGATCAACGCCGCCGCCTTCAACGATGTGGACGGCGCGGAGGCGGCGCCGGGGCCGGCGATGGCCGTCAACGCCGTGGCGGTCGGCCACCTGGCTCGGGCGTGCCGGGAGCGCGGCGCGGTGCTCGTCCACGTTTCCAGCGACTACGTCTTCGATGGCGCGAAGCGCGAGCCGTACCGCGAAGAGGACTGCCCTCGGCCGCTGAACACTTACGGCGTCTCGAAATTGGCCGGCTGCCTCCTGGTGGCGGACGCCGGCGGGCCGCACCTGATCGTGCGAACGAGCGGGGTGTTCGGCCCCGGGGGCAACCGGGTCAAGGGGGGCTCGTTCGTCGAGCGCATCATCGCCCGGGCGCGCGCTGGTCAGGCGCTGCGGGTGGTGGCCGACCAGGTTTTCTCGCCCACGTATGCGCCCGACCTCGCGGCCGCCCTCGTCGCCCTCATGGATCGGGGCACGCGAGGCCTCGTGCACGTGACCAACTGCGGCTCGTGTTCCTGGCACGAGCTGGCGACGGCCGCGCTGGAGTTGGCTGGCGTGCGCGCTACGGTCGAGGCCATCGGGTCGCGCGAGCTCGGCGCGCCGGCCCGCCGGCCATCCTACTCCGTGCTCGCGAACGAGCGCGCGCGGGCCGCCGGTCTGGCGCCGCTGCGGCTCTGGCGCGAAGCGCTCGCGGAGTTCCTGCGCGGCAATGGTTGACACTCCGCGTCCGGCTCACCTACACTTTCTCTTTGTCCCGCCGGGCGGTTAGCTCAGCGGTAGAGCATCGGTTTTACACACCGAGGGCCACAGGTTCGAACCCTGTACCGCCCACCAGCTCCGCCGTCCTTTCGGCCGCGGGAGCCCACCTGTAGCGGGGTGGTAGTTCAGCTGGTTAGAACGCCGGCCTGTCACGTCGGAGGTCGCGGGTTCGAGTCCCGTCCACCCCGCCAAATTTTCCTTTAGGGACGGCCACTTGCGGGCGCGTCCGTTTTTTCTCCCGCTCGCCGAGAGCCACTGTGTCAGTAGGTGTGTCACCAAGGAGGACCTGGGCGATCAAGTCCACGGTCTGGGCCCTGAACACAGGCGAGAGGTGCTGATAGCGCTCCAGCTCGCGGGATCGGTGGCCCGTTATCTTCCTCACGACGTCGCCGGGAATGCCCTGCATCAAGAGAACGGACGGTCCCGTGTGCCGCAGGTCGTGGATCCGGACATTCTCGATTCCTAGCGAACGCACGAGTTGCCGGAACTCATGGCCGAAGTCCCACCGGTAGGGCTTCTTCGGGTTCCGCCATCTCGTGGTCGGCCTGGAAGGGAACACGTAGTCGTTCACGCCGTAGCTGGGGAGCGCCTGGAGCGCTTCGACCGCAACTCGGGGCAGGGGAGTCTTCTTGGGCACGCCGGTCTTCGTATGGGGCACGGAGACGTAGGGCGCCGGCCCGTCGAGATGGACTTCGCTCCACCGGCGGTTCAGGAGCTCCCGCAGCCGCAGCGTCGTCATGCAGAGCACCAGGCTCACGGTCCGCAGCTCCGGATCCTTGCACTTCGCCATCAGGAGACGGAACTCCTCGATGCTAAGG
>QHVJ01000200.1 GCA_003222275.1 Acidobacteriota bacterium
AGCTCTCCAGCTTCGCCTCCGAGGTGACGCGCGTGGCCCGCGAGGTGGGCACGGAAGGCAAGCTCGGAGGTCAGGCCGACGTCCGGGGCGTGGCCGGGACCTGGAAGGACCTCACGGACAGCGTCAACTCGATGGCCGGCAACCTCACCGCGCAGGTGCGCAACATCGCCGACGTCACCACCGCGGTGGCGAGCGGCAACCTCACGAAGAAGATCACCGTCGACGTCAAGGGCGAGATCTGGGAGCTGAAGAACACCATCAACACCATGGTCGACCAGCTCTCGAGCTTCGCCTCCGAGGTGACGCGCGTGGCCCGCGAGGTGGGCACGGAAGGCAAGCTCGGCGGCCAGGCGGACGTGAAGGGCGTGGCCGGCACGTGGAAGGACCTGACCGACTCCGTCAACTCCATGGCCGGCAACCTCACCGGCCAGGTCCGCAACATCGCCGACGTCACCACCGCCGTCGCCAACGGCGACCTCTCCAAGAAGATCACCGTCGACGTGCGGGGCGAGATCCTGGAGCTGAAGAACACGATCAACACCATGGTGGACCAGCTCCGGTCGTTCGCCTCGGAGGTCACGCGCGTGGCCCGCGAGGTCGGCACGGAAGGGAAGCTCGGCGGCCAGGCGCTGGTGCCCGGGATTGGCGGCACCTGGAAGGACCTCACCGACAGCGTCAACTTCATGGCCGGCAACCTGACGGGGCAGGTGCGCAACATCGCGGCGGTGACGACCGCCGTCGCCAACGGCGACCTCTCCAAGAAGATCACCGTCGACGTGAAGGGCGAGATCCTGGAGCTGAAGAACACGATCAACACCATGGTCGACCAGCTCAGCAGCTTCGCCTCCGAGGTCACGCGCGTGGCCCGCGAGGTGGGCACCGAAGGGCGCCTGGGTGGCCAGGCCGAGGTGAAGGGCTTCGCGGGCACCTGGAAGGACCTGACGGACAGCGTGAACTTCATGGCTGGCAACCTCACCGCCCAGGTGCGCAACATCGCCGCGGTGACGATCGCGGTCGCCAACGGCGACCTGTCCAAGAAGGTCACCGTGGACGTGCGGGGCGAGATCCTGGAGCTCAAGGACACGATCAACACCATGGTGGACCAGCTCCGCGCCTTCTCCTCCGAGGTCACCCGCGTCGCCCGCGAGGTCGGCACCGAGGGGAAGCTCGGCGGCCAGGCCCAGGTGCCGGGCGTGGCCGGGGTCTGGAAGGACCTCGCCGACAACGTCAACTTCATGGCCAGCAACCTCACGACGCAGGTGCGCAACATCGCCGACGTGACCAAGGCCGTCGCCGCCGGCGACCTCACCAAGCAGATCACCGTCGACGTCAAGGGCGAGATCCTGGAGCTGAAGAACACCGTCAACACGATGGTGGACCAGCTCTCCTCGTTCGCGGACGAGGTCACGCGCGTGGCCCGCGAGGTGGGCACCGAGGGCAAGCTCGGCGGCCAGGCCATGGTCAAGGGCGTCTCCGGCACCTGGAAGGACCTCACCGACAACGTCAACTCGATGGCGAGCAACCTCACCGACCAGGTGCGCGGCATCGCGCAGGTCGTGAGCGCGGTCGCGGGCGGCGACCTCAAGCGCAAGCTGCTCGTGGAGGCCAAGGGCGAGATCGCGGCGCTGGCCGACACCATCAACAACATGACCGACACCCTCGCGACCTTCGCGGAGCAGGTCACGACCGTGGCCCGCGAGGTCGGCGTCGAGGGCAAGCTGGGCGGCCAGGCGCTGGTGCCGGGCGCGTCGGGCACGTGGAAGGACCTCACGGACAACGTGAACCAGCTCGCGGCCAACCTCACCACCCAGGTGCGCGCCATCGCCGAGGTCGCCACCGCCGTGACCAAGGGCGACCTCACCCGCGCCATCGACGTCGAGGCCCGGGGCGAGGTCGAGGAGCTGAAGAACAACATCAACGAGATGATCCGCAACCTCAAGGAGACCACCCAGAAGAACGCGGAGCAGGACTGGCTGAAGACCAACCTCGCCAAGTTCACCCGGATGCTGCAGGGCCAGCGCGACCTGCTCACCGTGGGCCGGATGATCCTCTCCGAGCTGGCGACGGTGGTGTCGGCCCAGCACGGCGTCTTCTACACGATGGCGGGCAGCGAGGGCGCGGAGACGCCGCGCCTCCGGCTCCTCGCCAGCTACGCCTACAAGGAGCGGAAGAACGTCAGCAACGAGTTCCTGCTCGGCGAGGGACTCGTCGGCCAGGCGGCGATGGAGAAGGAGCGCATCCTCCTCACCCACGTCCCCCCCGACTACGTCCAGATCGCGTCGGGCCTCGGGGAGGCGCCGCCCCTGAACATCATCGTGCTGCCTGTGACCTTCGAGGGCGAGGTCAAGGCCGTCATCGAGCTGGCCTCCTTCGAGCAGTTCAACAAGACCCACCTCATGTTCCTCGAGCAGCTCACCGAGTCGATCGGGATCGTGCTCAACACGATCGAGGCCAACTCCCGCACCGAGGACCTGCTCCGGCAGTCGCAGTCCCTCGCCCGCGAGCTGCAGAGCCAGCAGGAGGAGCTGCAGCAGACCAACGAGGAGCTGGAGGAGAAGGCCCGCCTGCTCGCGGACCAGAACGCGGAGGTGGAGCGGAAGAACCGCGAGGTCGAGCAGGCCCGGCAGGCGCTGGAGGAGAAGGCCGCCCAGCTCGCCCTCACCTCCAAGTACAAGTCCGAGTTCCTGGCCAACATGTCCCACGAGCTGCGGACGCCGCTCAACAGCCTGCTCATCCTCGCCCACCAGCTCACCGAGAACGCGGAGGGGAACCTCACCGCGCGCCAGGTGGAGTTCGCGAAGACCATCCACGCCTCGGGCAAGGACCTGCTCACCCTGATCAACGACATCCTCGACCTCAGCAAGATCGAGTCGGGCACGGTGACGGTGGAGGTGGGCGAGGTGACCTTCGTCGATCTCCACGACTACGTCGAGCGGACGTTCCGGCACATCGCGGAAGAGAAGGGCCTGCGCTTCGACGTGGAGGTGGACGCGAGCCTGCCCCGCAGCATACAGACCGACGCCAAGCGGCTGCAGCAGATTCTCAAGAACCTGCTCGCCAACGCGTTCAAGTTCACCGAGAAGGGGTCGGTCTCCTTCAAGCTGGGCACCGCGGCCGCGGGCTGGAGCCCCGACCATCCCGTCCTGCGCAACGCCCGCCCCGTGGTGTGCATGGCCGTGACCGACACCGGTATCGGCATCGAGCGCGAGAAGCAGGCGATCATCTTCGAGGCGTTCCAGCAGGCGCAGGGCGGGTCCAGCCGCAAGTACGGGGGCACCGGCCTCGGGCTCGCGATCAGCCGCGAGCTGTCCCGGCTGCTCGGCGGCGAGATCAGGCTCGTGAGCACCCCCGGCCAGGGCAGCACCTTCACGCTCTACCTGCCCCTCACCTACGTTCCCACGCGGCTGGCGCGCGCGGAGCCCGCGAGCTCGGAGCTGACCCGCGAGGAGCGCCTGGAGAGGGAGCGGCAGGCCCCGTGGCCGCGCATCGAGCTGCCGCCGGCGCCGGCGGCGGTCGAGACCGCGCCGTGGGCGGGCGAGGTCGGCGACGATCGCACCTTCATCCACCCGGGGGACCGCGTGGTCCTGATCATCGAGGACGACCCGGCCTTCAGCCGCTTCCTGATGGACCTCGCCCACGACCAGGGGTTCAAGGCCCTCATCGCCGCCCGCGGCGCCAACGGCCTCGCCCTCGCCCGCGAGATGAAGCCGCACGCGATCACCCTCGACATCAGCCTGCCCGACGTCGACGGCTGGCGCGTGCTCGACCGCCTCAAGGATGACCCCGCGACGCGTCACATCCCCGTCTACATGATCTCCGTGACCGACGAGCCCGAGCGCTCGCTGCAGCACGGAGCCCTGGGCTTCCTCCACAAGCCGGCGGACAAGGATGCCCTCAGCGGGGTCTTGAGCACCGTGAAGTCGTTCGTGGAGCGCCAGGTGAAGAACCTGCTGGTGGTGGAGGACGACGACGTCCAGCGCCAGAGCATGGTCGAGCTGATCGGAAACGGAGACGTGCAGATCACCGCGGTGGCCTCCGGGGAGGAGGCCCTCGACGCCCTCGACAAGCAGCACTTCGACTGCATGGTGCTGGACCTCCTGCTGCCCGACGTCAACGGCCTGGAGGTCATCCAGCGCATCAAGAAGCAGCCGACGCTGCGTTCGCTGCCGATCGTCGTCTACACGGGCAAGGACCTCTCGCGCAAGGAGGAGACGGCGCTCAAGCGGCTGTCGCAGACGGTCATCATCAAGGACGTCAAGTCCCCCGAGCGGCTCCTCGACGAGACGGCCCTGTTCCTGCACCGGAACACGGCCAACCTCCCCGACGCCAAGCGGGAGATCCTGGAGCGGCTGCACCGCTCCGACACCGTGCTCGCCGGCAAGCGGGTGCTGATCGTCGACGACGACATCCGCAACATCTTCGCCATGACCGCGGTGCTCGAGCGGCACAAGATGGACGTCGTCGCGGCCGAAAGCGGCATGGACGCCCTCGAGCAGATCGAGAAGACGCCCCCCCCGGACATCGTGCTGATGGACATCATGCTCCCGGAGATGGACGGCTACGAGACGACCCGCCGGATCCGCGAGAAGCCGCAGTTCAAGGGCCTGCCCATCATCGCCCTCACCGCGAAGGCCATGAAGGGCGACCGGGAGAAGTGCATCGAAGCGGGGGCATCGGACTACATCGCGAAGCCGGTGGATACGGAGCAGCTGTTGAGCCTGCTCCGGGTGTGGCTCTATCGGTAAATCGATGGCTCCTCCGGGGTCGGTCACGGCGGGCGCCGAAGTGGACGCGCGCCCGCCGTCTGCCGACCCGCTCGAGGAGCTCGAGCTCCGCCTCCTGCTCGAGGCGGTGTTCCGGTGCTACGGGTTCGACTTCCGCGAGTACGCCCTCAGCTCGCTCCGCCGCCGCGTCCGCCACCTGATGCGGGACGAGGGCCTTTCCACGATCTCCGCCCTCCAGGACCGGATCCTCCATGACCCGAAGGCGCTCCCGCGGCTCGTCAACGGGCTCTCGGTCAGCGTGACGTCGATGTACCGGGATCCCGGATTCTTCCGCGCCTTTCGCCAGGAAGTCGTCCCCCTCCTGCGCACCTATCCCCTGGTCCGCATCTGGCACGCCGGATGCTCGACGGGCGAGGAGGTGTACGCGATGGCGGTCCTCCTCGAGGAGGAGGGCCTCTACGACCGCTGCCAGATCTACGCCACCGACATGAACGAGGGCGCGCTGCAGAAGGCGAAGAGCGGGGCCTTCCCCCTCGCCATCATGCGGGAGCACACCTCCCGCTACCTGGCCGCGGGCGGCCGGCGGTCGTTCTCGGAGTACTACACGGTGCGGGACCGCGCGGCGGCGTTCCACTCTCGCCTCCGCCGCAACGTGGTCTTCGCCCAGCACAACCTGGTCACCGACGGCTCCTTCAACGAGTTCAACACGATCCTGTGCCGAAACGTACTCATCTATTTCAGCCGGCCGCTGCAGGAGCGCGTGCATCGCCTGCTCTACGACAGCCTGGGGCGTCTCGGGTTCCTCGGCCTGGGCAGCAAGGAGACCGTACAGTTCACGCCGTTCGAGGGCCGCTATCAGACCGTCGACGCCGTGCACAAGCTCTACCGGAAGGTCGGCTGAGCGTGCCCGCCGCCGCCAGGGAGGCCCTCGACGACAAGGTCAGCATCCTGCTCGTGGACGACCGCCCCGACAAGCTCATGGCGCTGGAGGCGGTGCTGTCCGACCTCGGCCAGAGGCTGATCAAGGCCACCTCGGGGAAGGACGCGCTGAAGGCGGTGCTGAAGCAGGACTTCGCGGTGATCCTCCTGGACGTCAACATGCCCGCCATGGACGGCTTCGAGACCGCCGCCCTCATCCGCCAGCGGAAGAAGTCGGAGAAGACGCCCATCATCTTCTTCACCGCCCTCAGCGACACCGACACCCACATCACCCGCGGCTACTCGCTGGGCGCCGTGGACTACCTCCGCATCCCGGTGGAGCCGGACATCCTGCGCGCCAAGGTGGCGGCGTTCGTCGACCTCTACAAGAAGACGGAGAAGGTCAAGCAGCAGGCCGAGATGATGCGCGAGCTCCAGGAGCGGGAGCACCGCAGCCAGCTCGCCGAGGCCACCGACCGGCTGGAGGTGGAGACCAAGCGCAACCGCTTCTTCACCCTCGCCATCGACATGCTGGCCATCGGCGGCTTCGACGGGCACTTCAAGCAGCTCAACCCGAGCTGGGAGAAGACCCTCGGCTTCACCGACGAGGAGCTGAAGGCAAAGCCGCTCATCGAGTTCGTCCACCTCGAGGACCGGGCCTCCACCGAGGAGCAGCTCCAGAAGCTGCAGACGGGGGCCTCCATCACCTACTTCGAGAACCGGTACCGGACGAAGGCCGGGGGCTGGCGGTGGCTGGGATGGACGGCCGCCCCCTTCGCGGAGGAGGGCCTCATCTACATCTTCGCTCGCGACCTCACCGAGCGGAAGGTCGCGGAGGAAGAGCGTCTTCACCTCATCCGCGAGCAGACGGCGCGGGCGGCCGCGGAAGCGGCCGAGCGGCGGGCGGCGTTCCTGGCCGACGCCGGCATCTCGCTCGCCTCCTCCCTCGACTACCACACGACGCTGGCACGGCTGGTACGGCTGGCGGTGCCGTTCATGGCCGACTGGTGCGCCCTCGACGTGCGGGACGAGGACGGAGCCGTGCGCCGCGTCGAGGTGGCCCACGCCGACGCGGGAAAGGGGGACCTGGCCCGCCAGCTGATGGCCTTCTCTCCCGACCCGGAGGGCGAGGATCCGCAGGCCCGCGTCATGCGCACTCGGGAGCCGTGCCTGGCTCCCGAGTGCAACGACGAGATGCTCGCCGGCCTCGTCCGCGGCGCCGAAGCGCAGAAGGCCCTGCGGGCCAGCGGCAGCTGCTCGATGATGGTGATCCCCCTGGTGGCGAGAGGGCGCCCGCTGGGTGCCCTCACGTTCCTCAGCGACAAGGCTTCGCGCACCTACGGGCGGCTCGACCTCGAGCTGGCCGAGGAGCTGGGCCGGCGGGCGGCCCTGGCCGCCGACAATGCGTGGCTGTACCGCTCCTCGCAGGAGGCCCGCAAGGGGGCCGAGCGCGCCAACCGCGCCAAGGACGAGTTCCTGGCCACGCTGTCCCACGAGCTGCGCACGCCGCTGACGCCGATCCTCGGCTGGACCGTCATGCTGCGCTCGGGAACGCTGGACCAGGCCGGGATGCTGCGCGGGCTGGAGGTGATCGAGCGGAACGTGCGCGCGCAGACCCAGCTCATCGAGGACCTCCTCGACGTCTCTCGCATCGTCACCGGCAAGCTGCGGGTCGAGGTGCGGCCCATCGACCTGGTGCCCGTCGTGGAGGCGGGCCTGGATGCGGTCCGGCCCTCGGCCGAAGCCAAGGAGATCCACCTCGACGTGAAGCTGGAGCCCATCGATTCCAAGGTTCTGGCCGATCCCGACCGGCTCCAGCAGGTGGTCTGGAACCTGGCCAGCAACGGGGTGAAGTTCACGCCCAAAGGGGGCCGCATCGAGGTGCGGCTGCGCCGGGTGGACTCCCAGGTGCATCTGTCCGTCAAGGACAACGGCAAGGGTATCAGCGCCGAGTTCCTGCCCTACGTCTTCGACCGGTTCCGCCAGGCCGACAGCACCAGCACCCGGAAGTACGGGGGCCTCGGCCTCGGGCTCGCCATCGTCCGGCACCTCGTCGAGCTGCACGGGGGTACGGTGCACGCGGAGAGCGCGGGCCCCGATCGCGGCGCCACGTTCACCGTTCGGCTGCCTCTCATGGAGGAGCGCTCGGTGGCCACGGCGCCCGCGGGCCGCCGTTCCGAGAGCGCGGAAGCGGGGGCCGTGCGCCTCGACGGCGTGAAGGTGATGGTCGTGGACGACGAGCTGGACATGCGCGATTTCCTGAGCGTGTCGCTGCGGCAATACGGTGCCGACGTGACCGCCCTCGCTTCGGTCGGAGAAGCGGTAGAGGCGCTGGAGCGGGAGAAGCCGGACGTCCTCGTGAGCGACATCGGGATGCCGGGCGAGGACGGCTACGCCCTCATCCGCAAGGTCCGCGCGCTCGGACCCGAGCGCGGGGGCCAGGTCCCGGCCGCGGCCCTCACGGGATTCGCCGCCGGTGACGACACCACGCGCGTGCTCTCCGCCGGATACCAGGTCCACCTTCCCAAGCCCGTGGAGCCGTTGCAGCTGGCCCAGGTCGTGGGCACTCTCGCCGGGCGCAGTTCCGGGCCGAACTGACCCCGCGGAGCCGCGCCCTTGACAGGGCGGAGGAGGTGTCTCCATAATTTCCTCGGGTCACGAGTGATGGAACGAGCCGATCCCGCCAGCAGCGAAGACGTCAAGCGGATGGTCCAGGAGCTGGGGACCACCATCCAGCGCACGCTGGCGGAGTCCCCGCAGATCGCCCACTGCCTGAACCGCATCAAGGCCGAGGGCTACGAGGTCTCCCTGGTCCTGGAGGCCACGATCGGCTTCAACAAGACGGGCAGCCGCGAGGCCACCGAGGTGTCGACCTTCGACTTCCGGGTGGACAAGAGCGAGCCCGCGCCGATCAAGATGACCCCCCTCGACAAGAAGTTCCTGCGTTCCCTGAAGATCAGCGTCGAAGAAGAAGAAGACTAGCCCAGCTTCATTGAGCAAGGGGGCGCTAGCGGCGCGCCCCCTTGGACCCCCGCTCGCTCCGCGGGAGTGAATCCCGCTACGCTCGCAGCGGGGGCCCCCTACTGGAATCTGAGGTCCCGGCCGGTCATTTCTGCCGGTCGGGGCAGGCCCAGCAGCCCCAGCATCGTCGGGCCCACGTCCTCCAGCGCGCCGCCTCCGCGCAGCGGCCCCCGGGCTCCCTCGTGGACCAGGAAGAACGGCACGGGGTTGAGCGTGTGAGCGGTGTGGGGCTGGCCGGTCACGGGGTCCCGCATCAGCTCGCAGTTGCCGTGGTCGGCGGTGATGAGGACGGCCCCTCGATGCGCGAGAACCGCGTCCACGATCCGCCCCAGGCACTCGTCCACCACCTCCACCGCCTTGATCGCCGCCGGGAGGACCCCGGTGTGGCCGACCATGTCCGGGTTGGCGAAGTTGCCGATGACCACCCGGTGGGTCCCGGCCGTGAGCTGCTCGAGCAGCCTGGCGGTGATCTCGTAGGCGCTCATCTCCGGCTTGAGGTCGTAGGTGGCGACCTTCGCCGAGGGAACGAGGATGCGGTCCTCCCCCGGCCACGGCTTCTCGACGCCTCCGTTGAAGAAGTAGGTCACGTGCGCATATTTTTCCGTCTCCGCGATGCGGAGGTTCTTGACCCCGGCGGCGGCGAGGACATCGGCCACGATGTTGCGCAGCGGCTCGGGCGGGAACGCCACCGGCAGGCCGAAGCTCTTGTCGTACTCGGTCATGCAGACGAAGTGCAGCTTCGGGAGCACGGCACGCGGGAAGGCGTCGAAGCTCGGCTGGGTGAGGGCGGCGGTGAGCTGTCGCGCGCGATCCGCGCGGAAGTTGAAGAAGAGGGCGCTGTCACCGTCCTGCAGCGTCGCCACCGGGCGCTCGCCCTCGTGGATCACCACCGGGACCACGAACTCGTCGGTGACGTTCTGGGCGTAGGAGCGCCGCACGGCCTCTACGGGGTCTTCGGCCGCCGCGCCCTCGCCCCGGACCATCGCCCGCCACGCCCTCTCCACGCGGTCCCAGCGCTTGTCGCGGTCCATGGCGTAGTAGCGGCCGGAGACGACCGCGATCTTCCCCACGCCCAGCTCGCGGAGGAAGGCCTGGAGCCTCTCGAGGTATCCGGCGCCGGAGGCCGGCGGCGTGTCGCGCCCGTCGAGGAAGGCGTGGACGAGGACGCGGCGCAGGCCGCGGTCGCGGGCCATGCGCAGCAGCCCCTCGAGGTGCTCCTGGTAGGAGTGGACGCCGCCGTCGGAGACGAGCCCCATCAGGTGGAACGCGCCGCGCTCGCGCACGCGGTCCATGGCCTCGACGATCACCGGGTTGCGCGCGATCGTGCCCTGGCGGATGGCGAGCGTGATGCGGGTGGAGTCCATGTAGACGACGCGCCCCGCGCCGAGGTTGAGGTGGCCGACCTCGGAGTTTCCCATCTGGCCTTCGGGCAAGCCCACCCGCAGCTCGGAGGCGGCGATCGTCGTGTGCGGGTAGCGCGAGCGGAACCGGTCGAAGCTCGGCGTGCGCGCCAAGGCGATCGCGTTGTCGCGCTTCTCGGCCCGAACGCCGAAGCCGTCGAGCACGAACAGCACGACCGGCCCGGGAATGGTGGCGGTCACGGCCGCGGGTTCAACGCCGAGCGGCCGGGGAACTTCGCGATCGGCCCCAGCTCCTCTTCGATGCGGAGGAGCTGGTTGTATTTCGCGACGCGGTCCGTGCGCGAAAGCGAGCCGGTCTTGATCTGGCCGCAGCCCGTGGCGACCGCGAGGTCGGCGATCGTCACGTCCTCGGTCTCACCGCTGCGGTGGCTCATCATGCAGGCGTAGCCGGAGCGGGTGGCCAGGGCCACGCAGTCGAGCGTCTCGGTGAGGGTACCGATCTGGTTGACCTTCACCAGGACCGCGTTGGCGACGTGCTCCTGGATCCCGCGGGCCAGGATCTCCGGGTTGGTGACGAAGAGGTCGTCGCCGACGAGCTGGATCCGCGAGCCGAGGGCCGCGGTGAGCGCCTTCCAGCCGTCCCAGTCCTTCTCTCCCATGCCGTCCTCGATGGAAAGGATGGGATAGGCCTTCACCCACTTCTCGTACATCGCGACCATCTGGTCCGAGGTCTTGCTCCCGCCCCCGGACTTGCGGAAGGCGTACTTCCGGCCTTCGTGCAGCTCGCTGGCCGCGACGTCCAGGGCGAGCGCGATCTGCGTCTCCGGCTTGTACCCCGCGGCGCGGACCGCATCCAGGATCGTCTCCAGCGCCGCCTCGCTCGACTTGAGGTCGGGCGCGAACCCGCCCTCGTCACCCACGGCGGTCCCGAGCCCCTTCTTCTTGAGGATCGCCTTCAGGTGATGGAAGACCTCGGTCCCCATGCGCAGCGCCTCGGCGAAGGAGGGCGCGCCCTGGGGCACGATCATGAACTCCTGCGGGTCGAGGGTATTGTCCGCGTGCGCGCCGCCGTTGACGATGTTCATGAACGGCACCGGCAGGGTGCGGGCGGTGGCGCCCCCGACGTACCGGTAGAGGGGCAGGCCGCACGCTTCCGCCGCCGCCTTCGCCACCGCGAGGGAGACGCCCAGGATCGCGTTGGCGCCCAGACGGCTCTTGTTGCCGGTGCCGTCGAGGTCGATCATGAGGAGGTCGATGAGCGCCTGGTCGAGGGCGTCCTCCCCCACCACCTCGCCGGCCAGCGCGTCGTTCACCGACGCGACCGCCTTGCGCACGCCGCGGCCGAGGTAACGCTTCTTGTCGCCGTCGCGCAGCTCCACTGCTTCTCGCTCGCCGGTGGAGGCGCCGGAGGGCACGGCCGCCCGGCCGACGGCGCCCCCCTCCAGGGTCACCTCCACCTCCACGGTCGGGTTGCCCCGGCTGTCCAGGACCTCGCGGGCGA
>QHVJ01000516.1 GCA_003222275.1 Acidobacteriota bacterium
ATCGTCCGCGCCGCCGCGCACGATGAGCTCGGCGACCTGAGGGGAGAAGAAGCGCTTGAGCCGGCCGACGCGCTCGAGCTCGGCCAGCTGGCTCGTCACCCGCTCCTCGAGCGTCGCGTTCCACCGCGCCAGCTCGCGGGTCTGGGCCTGCACGATGTCGTGCAGTGTCTTGATGCGCAGCATGGACCTCACCCGTGCGACCAGCGCCTGGTGGTCGACGGGCTTGGTGAGGTAATCGTCGCCGCCCGCCTCGAACCCGGCCACGAGGTCCTTGGTGTCCGACATCGCCGTGACCATGATGATCGGCGTGAACGGAAAGTCGCGGTCGCTCTTGAGGCGCCGGCACACCTCGATGCCGTCGAGCTTGGGCATCATGATGTCGAGCAGGATCAGGTCCGGGTGCGTGGCGTGCGCCGTGGCCAGGGCCTCCTCGCCGTCGCGCGCCACCACCACGTCGTACCCCTCGTGGCGCAGTCGGGTCTCCAGCATGCGGACGTTGGCGGGCGTGTCGTCGGCGACCAGGATGCGGGCCGGGCTTCTCACGAGGGTGGAGTATACTCGCGCCTGAAAATGCGGTTCGATCGCGCGGACCCGCTCGCGGCGTTCCTGCTTCGCACACCGCTGGGCATCCTCGTGCGCGGCGTGGCGAAGATCCGGACGTCCGTCCAGCACAAGCTGCTTGCGGCCTTCCTGCTGGTCACGCTGCTCTTCATCCTCATGGGGGCGTTCAGCGTCCAGATGATCCGCCGAATGTCGCAGCATACCGACTGGCTCGACCAGGCCCACCGCCGCGTGGACCTGGGGCACCAGCTCCAGCACTCGCTGGCCATGCAGATGCACCTCACGGCCATGGGCCTGCTCGTCCGCGACGAGACGGCGCTGGCCAACATCCTGCGCGAGAACAACCGCTTCAACGACACGCTGGCCCGCATCGAGGAACAAGCCCCCGACGCCGAGCGCCAGATCATCCAGAAGATCCGCGCGGGACAGGAGGAGGCGATGACCATCGTGGCGGACATCGCCAACCTCGTGCGCGACGGCAAGATCGAGACGGCCACGTACCTGCAGCTCGCGCACGAGGATCCGCTCTACCGCTCGATCGATGCGCTGGTGCGGGTGGTGGCGCAGCACGAAGACGAGCGGATGGCGGCCCTCCGCGCCAGCATCGAGAGCGCCAACCACCGCGCGATCGTGGTCATGGGCGCCTTCGCGCTCGTGTCCGTGGGGCTCGCGCTCGTCGGCGGCTTCGTCATCTCGTGGGCCTTCATCCTGCCCGTGCACGCCGCCGACGCGTTTCTGAGCGACGTGGCCGCGGGCAAGTTCGGCGGCGTCGTGGACGTGCCGAACGGCGACGAGTTCGGCGCCCTGGCCGCACGCCTGAACGAGACGGCGCGCGAGCTGGCGCGGTTCGACGTCGAGCAACGGCAGACGGCGGACACGCTCCGCGCGCTCAACCTCCAGCTCGAGCAGGCGAGCCAGGCGAAGTCGGAGTTCCTTGCCAACATGAGCCACGAGCTGCGCACCCCGCTGAACGCCATCCTCGGCTTCACGGAGCTGATCCTCGACGATCTGTACGGCGAGGTGCCGGCCGAGCTGAAGGAGCCGCTGGCCGACATCCAGACCAACGGCAAGCATCTGCTGCGTCTCATCAACGACGTGCTCGACCTCTCGAAGATCGAGGCCGGGCGCATGGAGCTGTCGCTGGACGACTACACGGCCGAGGACGTCGTGGCCACCGTGCGGGCCTCGCTGCGCTCGATCGCGGACGACAAGAGGCTCGACCTGGTCACCGAGGTCGAGCCGAACCTGCCGGACGCCTATGGCGACGCCAAGCGCATCACGCAGTGCTTGCTGAATCTGGTCGGCAACGCGCTGAAGTTCACCCATCACGGCCGCGTGACCGTCGGCGTCGAGCTCCAGGGCGACCAGCTGCGCTATCGGGTGGCCGACACCGGCATCGGGATTCCCTCCGACCAGATCCACGAGGTTTTCGCGCAGTTCAGCCAGGTGGACGCGACCACCTCGCGGGACTTCGGCGGCACCGGCCTCGGGCTCAGCATCACCAAGAAGTTCGTGGAGATGCACGGCGGCCGGATCTGGGCGGAGAGCGAGCCCGGCAAGGGGTCGACCTTCTACTTCACGATTCCGCTCCGGGTCGAGGGCGCGACGACGGTATGAGCGGCAAGACAATCCTGTACGTCGAGGACAACGAGTTCAATCGCAAGATCGTGCGTCAGCTCCTGGCCAAGACCACGTATCGCCTGCGGGAGGCGCTCGACGGGGAGGAGGGCGTCGCCTCCGCGCTCGCCACCCCACCGGACCTCATCCTGATGGACATTCAGCTGCCGAGGATGTCAGGGCTGGACGCCACGCGACAGCTCCGCAACGACCCGCGAACCGCCGCGGTGCCCATCATCGTGGTGACATCGTTTGCGCTCAGCGGCGACGAGCCGAAGGCGACGGCCGCCGGCGCCACCGCGTATCTGGCCAAGCCCTACAGTCCGCGCGCGCTGCTCGCCAAGATCCGCGAGATCGTGCCCGAGGGCTGAGCCGACAGGAGGCAACGCATGCGACGGATCACGACCACGGTCGTTGGGCTCGGCATGCTGCTCGCGATAGCAGGCGTGACACGGGCGGGACAGGAAGAGCAGTTCACGCCGGAATTCAAGGAGGCGCACACCTCCTACGACGCGAAGCACACGCCCAGGCTCTCCGCTCCGGACTCCGTGAAACGCGGGCAGTGGTTCGAGGTCACGGTCACCGTCGGCGCCGGCGGGGAGCACCCGTCGCTATCCGAGCACCACATCCGGTACATCGCGCTCTACAAGGACACGGCCGAGATCGCCCGCGTGTATCTGCATCCCGTCTTCTCGGCGCCGAGGGTCACCTTCACAATCGCGCTCGACGAAGGGGGCCGGCTGCGCGCGCTCGCGGAGCCCACGCACTCGGCGGCGTGGGAGGCGTCGAAGAGGATCAGCGTGGCGCCTTGAGCTCGACCGTGACGCGGGCGTCCTCGGCGTCCACGCTCACCTCGCGGCTCGAGGTCCCGAGCGTCTCCTGCCAGATCTGCAGCACGTACTTGCCGGGCGGGACGTTGGGCAGCACGAACTCACCGGCCTCGTTGCTCAGCGCATAGAACGGATGGTCCGTGACGACGACCCACGACCGCATCCAGGAATGCAGATCGCAGTTCACCTGGACGATCTCGGGCTTGCTGAAGGTCACCGGAATGACCCGACCGCGCGGCTGCGTCCGGTTGAAGGTCGGG
>QHVJ01000517.1 GCA_003222275.1 Acidobacteriota bacterium
CCCCGCTGGCCGAGAACCAGTGGTGCATCCAGGCCGCCGAGAATACGCGGCGGCTGCGCGATGCCGTGCAGAAGGCGATGGACGACGCCAGGGTCGACGCGCTCGTCTATCCGACGTGGGCGTTCCCGCCGCGCCTGATCGGCGACCTGAACACGCCCCACGGCAACAACAGCCCCCGGCTGTCACCGCCGACGGGCTTTCCGGCGATCACGGTGCCGATGGGCTTCGTGCACGGCACCCTGCCGGTCGGCCTTCAAGTCTTCGGCCGGGCGTGGAGCGAGCCGACGCTGATCAAGATCGTGTACGCGTACGAGCAGGCCACACGCCACCGCCGTCCGCCCGCGAGCACGCCGCCGCTTCCCTAGCAGCCGTGAGCGGGCTCTTTTGGACGAGGACTGCGCGCGCTCCGGCGTCGCGAAGCTCCAGCCAGGGTAATGTCGCTTGAGACGAGCTCGAAAATCAACCTCTTGCTGAAGATCGCGTTGCGAAGTGAGCAGCTGGGCAAGATGAAGTCTCTGCGTCAGGTGTTGGAATTGGCTGCGAAACACCAGATCCCTGCGCCAAAGCTGCTCTACTTCTCCGAAGGAACAGCTTCCTTTGCGGGCCGTCCCTGGCTAATTCAAGAGTTCCTGACGGGGCAGGATGGCGAGGTCGCTATCGCGGGGATGTCTGAGCCCCAGAGAGCGACATTCTTTCGGGACTTTGGCCAAGCGGTGGCTCGGCTTCACTCGATCAACTTGGGTTATTTTTCCGAAGACCTGGCGTCTTCAAGACGAGAGGAGACCTGGACTTCGGTAGTCGAATCGCGGCTTGAACGTCTGAAGAACAATCATCTGCAAGCCGGGTTGCTGTCTCCTCAACGCATTGAGTTAGCTGAAGAGGCGATCCTCTCGATCGTACGAGCGGTTTCTCGTGAGGTACGTCCTTCTCTGGTGCATCGCGATCTCTATCTTCCAAACACTCTCGTTGCTGCTGGGCGTTTTCGGTGTCTCCTTGATTTCGAACATGCGCGTTCCTGGGACGCACTATCCGACTTCGTCAAACTCAAGATGTGGGTTTTTGACAGCGTCCCCGGTTCCGAATCGGAGTTTTGCTCGGGATATGGCTCGAATCCGTTGATGACGAACGAAGGCCGGATGCGCTTCCACGTGGGGCTCGGGTTAGAGCTTCTTTCCGGGTTGGTTTACTGGAAGACGACGGGACAATCAGCGATGCTCACGGATTACCAGAGACGGTTCAAGCATTGGCAATCCATTCCTTCATGAAGCGGGCGTAGCACTCGCGCTCGCCCGGCATCTTCGGCCAGCCCGCGAGCAGCCGCACCGTGGCGATCAGCAGGCGATCCCGCAGGTGGGTGGAGTTGTGGCCGTATTCCTCGAAGCTGGAATGGGTGATCTTCTGGTTGTGCGGGTCGTCCTGGAACTTGCACGCCGTGACGGCGACCGACGCCTGGTACGCGTTGCGATCCGCGCCCGATTTCAGATAGGCGCTGGCCAGCGCGGTGGCGCGCGGGATGTCGTAGGCGAGAATGGCCTCGTCCAGCTCGTCCAGCAGCGCGGACGGTGTCCGTCCCGAGGCGTCGAATCCGGCGCACTCGCGCTCGAGCACCGGTGTCACCAGCTTGTTGGAGCGGGCCGCGTCGTTCACGAAGTTGGCCATGAGGTACAGCACGCGCGGCCGGTAGGGGCTCTCGCTCGTGCGCAGCCAGTCGTTCGCCGTGTTGCAGTAGTCGAACGGATGTTGACCGTCCGTGAACTGCTTGGGCACCGTCGTCCTTAGAATCAGCTCGGCGGCGCCGATCTGGATGGTGTCGCCCAGGCTTCGGATCGACCGGCCGTTGCGTAGATGCGTGGTGAGCAGGGCCCAGATGGTCGGCCCGTCCGCCTCCATGAGCAGCCGGACCATCTCCTCGACCTCGCCCGGAGTGAGCGGCGTGTGATTCGTCTGCGCGAGATTCTTTCCGGCGTCGGGCAGCTCGCTGGCGACCGTCACGCAGGCCGCGTCGTAGAGTGAGTAGTAGAGCGGGCCGACGGCCATGTCGGGGACGCCGATGTAATAGACGCCGTGGGACCGGTCCCACCCGATGAACTCGGCGAGGTCGGTCACGGCACGCGCCCGCAGCGCCTTGTGACCCGTGTTGCGCGCCTTCCGCCCGATGATCGTGTCTTGCACGTCGATCAGGCCCAGGAAGATCAGGTGATCGCGCAGCCGCGGGCGGACGCGCGCGTCGGCGGCCAGACCCAGGAAGAGGCCGTAGGCTCGCCGCACGTCGCCGCTCATCGTCGCGATCATGTGCGCGTGCAGCCGCTCCTCGACGGTGCCCTCTTCCGTGATCGGCGCCTGCTCCTGGTGCCACACGACCGGACCGTAGCTCGGCGGCGGCACGTTCATGCCTTTCATCGTGGCGTAGCGGCCGGGATACTTGCCGAGCAGCTGGTTCCAGATGTCGAGCCCGGCCGGGATGTACCAGACACCCTGCAAGAGCGGCAGCAGCCGATAGCGCTCGGGCAGGAACGGCGCCAGATTCAGGGCGGCCCGGAGGCCGAGAATCGTGTGGTCGTTGTTGATCAGCGTGATCTGGCCGTCGCGCACGTTGATGTGGCTCGGCACCTGCACGAACGGCGCCTCGGCCCTCGTCACCACGTCGAGGGCGTCGCTCAGCGCGCGGCCCTCCCGCGTCACCATCTGATGGAAGAGATCAGTCGTGCGCGGTTGATCGCGCTCCAGAATGGCTTCCGTCAACAGGGCGAAGGATCTGTCGGCCATCGCGCTCTCCTCGGGTCCGGTCTGGGCTCGTACTATACCGCGCGGCCCGCGTCGATCAGACGTTGGTGAGCGCCGGCGTCGCCTGGCGCAGGGCCTCGTCCCAGGGCCCCGGGAACCGTCCCTTCGCGCCGCCTCCGGAGAACGGCCGCTCCTGGTGCCACTGGCTGCGCGGCAGCTCGTAGTAGACCTCGAGCCCATTGCCGTCGGGATCCGAGAAGTAGACGCCGATGGAAACCGTGTGGTCGGCGACGCGAACGGCCACACCCTGGTCGTTCAGGCGCCGATAGATCTCCGCGAGGTCGTCGAGGCTCGCCATCCGCCAGGCCACGTGGTTCAGACCCACCTGGGTCTTCTGCGGCCCGGCGGCGTCGTCTCCAACCTCGAAGAGGGCGATGTCGTGCGCGTGGCCGGGGTCACACGCAAGGAAGGCCGCGCGCAGCCGCTCGGTGCCGGAATGATTGAACGTATCCTGGGTGTGGAGGCCG
>QHVJ01000518.1 GCA_003222275.1 Acidobacteriota bacterium
CGGCCGGCCTGGTCGGCGGCCGGCTCGATGCGCTCGTCATGCGGCTGGCCGACGTGCAGCTCGCGTTTCCCGTGATCATGCTCGCGATCGCCATCGTGGCGGTGGTGGGGACGAGCCCGGCGGCGCTCGTCTCGGTCCTGGCGCTGTCCGGCTGGGTGCTGTACGCGCGCACGGTGCGGGCGGCCGTGCTGACGATCCGCCGGCTCGATTACGTGGAGGCGGCGCGAACGCTGGGCGCCGGCGATCTACGCGTGGTCGCCGTGCACATCCTGCCCAACACGCTGGCGCCGATCCTCGTGCTGGGCTCGAGCCAGTTCGCGACGATGGTTCTGCTGGAGTCCGGGCTGTCGTTCCTCGGGCTCGGCCTGCAGCCGCCCCAGCCGTCGTGGGGCCTGATGCTGGCCGAGGGCCGCGACTACCTGTCGAACGCGTGGTGGCTCGCGACCGTGCCGGGGATCGCGATCTCGCTCGTCGTACTCGGCGCCAACCTGCTCGGCGACGGCCTGCGCGATCTGCTCGACCCGCGGCTGCGGCAGTGAGGCCGCCGTATGTCGTCGTCGTGGGGCTCATGCTCCTGGCGCTGACCGGGTGCGGCGCGCTGACCCGATCCGGCCCCTCGGTCAGTGTGCAGGAGGAGTGTGTGCGATCCGGCGGGGTCTGGCGCGCGACGTTCTGCAGCAGGGAGATGGGCGGCGGGGGCTCAGGCGGAATGTGAAGGGACGCGGGGTGGAGCCCGCAATCCCGATGCCGTCGAGGCGGCGCGAATCAGACGCCGCGGCGGCGCAGCAGCAGCAGCGACTCGCGCGCCATCGCGTGGAAGAACCGGCCGCCGCCCGTGAGCACGGCCAGCAGGCTGCCGAAGAGCAGCGCGACCTCCACGCTGAGGCGTCCCTGGGGCGACCAGTAGACGTCGGCGAGGTGCAGCCAGAGCGCGAACTCGTCGAGCGTGAGCGCGGCGGCCACGCCGTAAAGCACGGCGGTGACGCGCGAGGCCGCCCGCGAGCCGTCGCCCGCGCCGATGCCGACCTGCCCGAGCCACGCGAGCCCGACGCCGAGCAGCACGAGAATTCCCCACACGAGATGGTGGACGTGGACGCTGCCCACGCGGACGTTGCGGAACGGCCCCATGCCGGCCGCGATGGCGTACGCCATGCCGCGGGCGACGAGAAAGGTGGTGAAGAACGCCACCGAGGCCAGGAAGAGCCGTTCGTGACGCGCCTCGGGGAAGTGGCGGCGATAGAGCGCGAGCGCCGCGATCGGCGCGCGCAGCCAGAAGTGGCCCAGGACGACGACGAAGGCGGCGGCGGCGATCGTCACCGCCAGCAGCGTCGTCCAGAACCAGCCCGGCGTCATCCGGTCCGACGCGCGCTCACACGCGCGATGAAGGCGTCGTCCGTCAGCACTTCGCGGAGGAGCGCGCAGACTTTGTCGCGGCCCTGCGTGTGGGTCACTGTCGGCCTCCGTCGCGGTGGATCGACGTCGGCGCGGCCAGCGCAGTGAGCCGGTCGACGTAGGCAGAAGACCTCGGGCGCCATACGGAATTGTACGCGTTCGTCGAGCAGAGCGCGCAGGCCACGCGCACAGAGCGCTGGCCGGCGACGCCGGTGACTCAGCGGCCCCGAGGAGGTGCTGGCCCGGCGACGGCCTTTGCGACCTGCTCGACCCGCAGCTGCGCCTGTGACGGGCAGCGAGCCTGGACCGCTGGGCCTCGGGACACTGGTACGTTAGACTGCGCACGGATGAGACGCACCCTCATCGACGGCTTCGACACGCTGCGGGAACGCCCGCGCCCTCATGTGAAGCCGGCGCGCGTGATCATGGCCGACACGCGGTGCCCGTTCCTCGAGCGCGTAACACACCCTCTGTTCCGGCAGATCGTGACGCGCATCGGGCGGCTCGCGTGGCATCCGACGTGATCGGGCGGACGGCTCAGACGGGGAGCCGGATCGGCGCGGGCAGGGGGTGTCTTCGTGAGGCGTCACATGGTCCGCTCAGCAAGCCGAGAGGGAAGCGAACATGGTGTCCGTCTGGGGAATCCCGGCTTCTATGAGGACCAGCGTGCTCATTCTCGGTCATCATCGCCAGTCTCTGACCGTTGTTCGATCCCTCGCGCGAGCAGGATTTGCAGTTATCATTGGAAGCGCAGCCGGCCGACCCGCTCTTGCCTCCTCGCGCTTCGTCTCGGAGCTGTGGATGCACCCGCCGACGCAGGCGGAAGAGTTCGTGACCGCGTTGGTCGATTTCCTCCGTCGACGGGACATCACCTATGTGTTCCCCGTCGGCGAATCAGAGCTCGCGTGCCTGATGCGTCACCACGCGCCGGCAGCCGCATATTCGACCATCGTCATGCCGAAGCCGGCCGTCGTCAGCAGGTGTCTCGACAAGGCGACAACCTATCAGATCGTGTCACGCCTCGGGATCCCCGCGCCGAAGACGGAGGGCGCAAAGGATCTTTTCGAACTGTTGGAAAGGGCCCGAGACGTGAGGTTCCCCTGCATCGTAAAGCCGAGAACGTCTCTGCAGCGCTTCTACGATCGAAAGGCTATCGTCTGTCGAACCCAGGCGGAGCTGATCGCCGCGTTTGCTGACTGGCCGGAGGCCGGCACCGCCGTCCTCGTGCAGGAGTTCGTGAACGGCGCCCGATACAACTGTGAGTTCGCCGCCGTGAATGGTCGTCTGATCGAATACTTTGAACACAAGGTCCTGCGGTCGGATCGGGCGGATGAGCTCGGCGTGGAGGTGGAGGGCGTCTCCGTCCCCCCGACCCGCGTGTTGGTTGATTACTGTGAGCGGCTCCTCGTGGAACTGGACTACTCGGGCGTCGGCTGCGTGCAGTTTCTGGTCGACGAGTCGGGTAGGGCGGTGTCCTTTCTCGAGGTGAACCCGCGACTCGATGCGACGTGCGCCTTACCCTGGCATTTCGGGTGCGATCTGCCGAGGGTGGCCGTCGAGATCGCCGCCGGGAAGGCGCGGGTCGCAGGACCGGCTCCGGCGGCGTACCCCATCGCGAAGCGCATTCACTGGTGTTCCGGCGACCTCGCGGGATTCATGCACGAGGTCCGGCGAGGGAGGATGCGACTGGGGGCCGCGCTGACGTGGCTCACGCGGATTGCCATCTCCAGTGTGCGAGCGGACTGTCATCTGACATGGTGGTGGAAGGATCCGATTCCGTCCTTCGTTCTGTATCGAGATCTTTTCATGACCTGGCTCTCCCTGTTGGCCCGACGCGGCAAGCCGCCGCGCGTTAGTTAGCCGACCGGCTGCCCTTGCCGATTCAAAGCTCGTGCTGTGCATCATCTCGGCTTATCGACCCGATCTCGTCCCCCGGGCGACCCGGGTCTTCGGCGCAATCGCGAACGTCCAAGTCATCGTGGACCGGCGCGTCGGCGAACGCCGACGACCGGAGCGTGCCGAGTCGGAGGAGTCGAGGGTGCGCGAGCGCCGGCGCTATCAGGCGGACGAGCAACTGCGCACGCAGGGGTTCGCCCTCGTGCCGCGCGGCGCGTGACAGGCGGGATGAACACCTCGAGCTGGATCGGCGTGCGCAAACGATAGTAATAATGGCTGGGCGAGCTCACAGCGGTACGTTTCTTGGGATGCCTGCTGATGACGAGGGCGCACGGGCTACTACCGTGGCGGGCCTGTTTTCAGCCCGCATTTTCATTTTGAGAGGTGAACGGATCAGACCATAATCCCGGACGGCGATTGCCTCGCGGCCAAACTTCGCGCGGGCAATGTCCACAGTGCGGACGGTTGGGAGGAGGTCCTCCTCCCCGTCATTGACCGGTACCGGGCGCAGGGCCAGACCGTCGGCGTTCGCGCGGACGCGGCCTTTGCGCTCCCGGCCTCCAGCAGCGGCTGTTCAAGACGGTGCGCCGCCTCATTCGGCACGCCCGGTACTTCATCCTCCAGCTTACCGAAGGTCACTTGACATCGACGCTCTTTCGGCGCTTCGTAAGGCGTCACATAGTCTGCTCAACAAGCCGAGAGGGAAGCGAAGGTGGTCCATATCGGGAATCCCGGAATGAATGCGCTTGACCAATTGATGCGTCTGCCCTTCTTCCCTGGTCTGTGGAGCCGCTTCCCGATCGGCTCGCTCGAAACGCGGGTCAAGTACGGGATCATGTCATACCCTTACTACGCTTATGGTGCGTATTGGGCTGCTGTGTGCGCGCAACGCCTACGTGTTCCGAAGATCACCGTCATTGAATTCGGAGTTGCGGGTGGACGCGGTCTGGTTACCCTGGAGAGGGTCAGTATTGAGATCGAGCGGGTGACGGGAGTCCAGATCGATGTCGTTGGATTCGACACCGGGGAGGGAATGCCGGCGCCTGTTGACTACCGTGATCTGCCCCACATCTGGAATCATGGTTTCTACACAATGGATCAAGAAAAGCTTCGGGCGCGGCTGACAAAGGCGCAGCTTGTTCTGGGCGACGTTGCCCACACAACCACCAAGTGGTTGACAATGGAGCACAGGGCGCCCATTGGATTCATTGCGTTCGACCTCGACTACTACAGTTCGACGAAAGCTGCATTCGATATCTTTTCCCGCGGTCACGAACAATACCTGCCGAGGGTCCACTGCTACTTCGATGACGTGTGGTGTACCGAATTGGGGTGCATGAACGAGCATGTCGGTGAGTTGCTCGCGATCCGCGAATTCAACGCGGACAACCCTGCGAGGAAGATCGCGAAAATCGAGCAACTAAGGTCGAACCGACCCCGCTGGGAATATTGGCAAGAGCAGATGTATGTGTTTCACGACTTCATGCATCCGGATTATACGACGCGTGTCATACCGCAGAATTTACAGCTCCCGCTGTAGCCCTGCCCAGTGCCGCTTGGTGTCTCCATCGCCGGGAAAAAGGGTTCAGACGATTGAGCACGAAGCCGGCTTCTCTCGTCGAAGTTGAGCATGGGCCGGCTCCGAGCATCAATGTCCGTTCAGACGCGCTCGAACGTGCCTCGCGGCTGGCCCTCCATGTTGCGCCCTTCGAGGCGGATGAGCCGCGTGGGGCCGTCGCGCCGCGGCGAGTGGATGTCGCCCTCGTTGTAGAGCTTCGCCATCCCCGGCTTCAGCGGATACGCGCGCACGTGGCGCACCTTGCCCGGCTTGCCGTCCTTCGAGGGCTCGACCAGCTGCCAGTCGCTCATCACCGTCTCGCCCTCGGCCTGGCCGTAGATCGCCCAGTACTTGCCGTGATCGTGCGGCTGGCTCTCCTTCGCCCCGTGGTTGACGTGGGCCAGGATGCAGAAGCCGAGCTGCGGGTCCTCGTAGATGATCTTGCGCTCCGGCACGTCGTCGCCCAGGTGCTTGGCGACGAAGGCCTTGTCCGTCAGCACCTCGCGGAGCAGCGCGCAGACCTTTTCACGGCCCTGCGGATTGGGCTCGGCGGCGAGGATGCGATGGGCGGCGGCGGCGAAGTCCTCGAGCGTGTGCGTCACGGGCGGCCTCCTTCGTGGTGGACGGCTGTCGGCTCCGCGAGCGCCGTGAGCCGGTCGACGTCGAACTCCTTGTAAAGGTCGAGACAGAACAACTCGGGCGCCACCCGGAATTGTACCCGCTCGTCGAGCAGATGGCGCAGGCTCGGCATCGCCTCGCGGCTGACGACCCTGTCGATCGCGCGCGACTCGAGCGCCGCCGCGGCGAGGGCCACCATCTGGGTGCGGACGCCGGTCGTCTCCACGCGCACACGGCGCTGCCCGGCGACGCCGGTGGCCCAGCGGGCCACACCGAGGAGGTGGCTGGCCTGGATCCCCAGCGGCCGCGCGCCCAGCGTGTTGACGAGCATCTGGTAGTTGGCGCCGGTGCGCTGCGGCCGCGCCGTCGCGTCCACGCCGAGGTCGGCGCCGGGCGAGACCGGTTGCTCCGGCACCATCTCGCCGAAGAAGACCAGGTCGAGCGCGAGCACGTGCTCGCCGCGGGCAAGGCTCCGGACGACGACGTCGTCGGCGGCGCGCCGGCCCCCGTCGTGCAGGACGATCGTGAGCGGCGCGTCCGCCCGCGCGCCGGTGGGGGTCAGCCACACCGCGGTCGCGCCGAGCCCGTCGTCGAGCTCGAAGCGATAGGAGAGCGTCGTCAGCTCCTCGCGTCGCTCGCTCCACAGCCGCCACGAGCGCGCCACGCTCGACGGGCGGTAGCGCAGCACGCCGGCGAGCTTCGCGCGCTCGACGGCACGGGGACCCAGGGCCGGTCGCTGAAGGCGCGCCGCGAGGGTCTTCGCGACGCCGAGGATCGTGAGGTTGTTGGCCGGCACGCCGACCGTGAGCGCGGCGGCGCTCTTCACGTCGTCCTCTGTCGCGGGGTCGTCGGCGGGCTCCGGGAGGCCGAAGTGCTGCGCGAAGAAGCGATAGGCCGTGCGGCGGTTGTCACGCTCGTAGTTGTGGGTGCCGGGCTCGACGTTCTCGTGCCAGGCGAGGTTCTGCGGCCGGCCGAGGAGCGCGAAGAACGGCTTGACCGCGTCGTGGATGGCCGGCTTCACGAGCGCGGCGCGGA
>QHVJ01000520.1 GCA_003222275.1 Acidobacteriota bacterium
CTGTACCTGCGCGCCGAGGGCATCGCCCCCGAGCCCGATCCCCGAGACCCGGGCCTCCTGCGGCTCGGGCGGACGACGATCAGGCCGCTCGAGCCGAACGACGGCGGCTACGTGCGGGTCGACACGCGTGGATATCAGTTCCTGCTCGATTTCAACGCCGGCGACACGGAGTTCGCCTCCATCGACCTGGCCTCGCTGCTGACGGGGAAATTCGATTCTCGCCTCGTGAGGAACAAGCTCGTCCTGGTCGGCGTGACGGCCACGAGCATCAAGGACAATTTCTACACGCCCTACAGCCGGGGGCTTCACCCGGAGCAGGACATGTCGGGTGTCGCGATTCACGCCCACGTCGTCAGCCAGCTGCTGCGGACCGCGCTCGACGGGGCGGCCCCGATGCGCAGCCTTCTCGACTGGCAGGCGGCGACGTGGATCCTCATCTGGGGCTTCGCCGGCGGGCTGCTCGGCCTGCGGGCGCGCTCACCGTGGTGGTTCGGCCTCGCCACCGCCGGCGGCCTCGTGACCGTCGGCGTCCTCGCCTTCATCACGTTCTTGCGGGGGTGGTGGATCCCCGTCATACCGCCGGCGGCGACGCTGGTCGGCGCGGCGGCGCTCGTGACCGCCCACCAGTCGTATCGTGAGGCGCTCCAGCGCGCGGACCTCATGAAGCTGTTCTCGCGTCATGTCTCGCGCGAAGTCGCGGAGACGATCTGGCGGGAGCGCGAGGAGTTTCTCGAGGGTGGACGGCTGCGCTCACAGGCGCTGGTCGTCACCGCGCTGTTCACGGATCTCACCGGGTTCACGCCGGTGGCCGAGAAGCTCGGGCCGGCGGGGCTCATGGAGTGGCTCAACGAGTACATGGACGCCATGGCCCGGCGGGTCAGCGAGCACGGCGGCGTGATCCGGCAGTACGCGGGAGACTCGATCGTCGTCATCTTCGGCGTTCCGGTGGCCCGGCGGACGGAGGCCGAGGTTGCGCGGGACGCCACCAGCGCGGTCGAGTGCGCCCTGGCCATGGGCGACACCCTGCGCGAGCTCAACCACCGCTGGCGGGCGGA
>QHVJ01000519.1 GCA_003222275.1 Acidobacteriota bacterium
CGACCGGCGGAGTCCGAGGCGTCGCTCGACGCCGCCGTCCGCGCGCTTCGCTCGGCGGCTGCCTCCCACGAGGTCGGCTTCACCCTCGTCAGCGTCGCCCTCGCCTACGAGGCCCTGCGTGGGTCCTTGCCGGAGGCGAGAGACTCGCTGTCCTTGAAGGCCGCGTCGGCGTTGCGCGAGGCCGTCACGGCGTCGGCCGGCGATCGTCGAACCACCTCCTACGCCTGGGGCTACCTCGGCGCGCTGTACGAAGAAGAGCATCGCTACAACGAAGCGCTCGAGCTCACTCGGCGGGCCACGTTCGCTGCCCAGCAGGTGAGCGCGCCCGAGTCGCTCTACCGGTGGCAATGGCAAAGCGGCCGGGTGCTCAAGAAGCTCGGCTCCGTCGAGGCGGCGCTCGCCGCGTACCGCCGTGCCGTGACGACGCTTCAGTCGATCCGGCCGGAGCTCATTCGCGACGGAGCGGCCCCCGGCTCGTTCCGGGAGACGCTCGGGCCGCTCTACCTGGAGCTGGTCGACCTCCTCCTCCAGCAGGCGGCCACACGGCCAGGCAGCGAAGCGGTCACGCCGTTGCTCACGGAAGCCCGGGACGTCGTCGAGCTGTTCAAGGTGGCCGAGCTCCGTGATTACTTCCGCGACGACTGCGTCGATCTCGTGCTGGCGAAGGTGACCAAGCTCGACGTGCTGGCGCAAAGCGCGGTCATCGTCTATCCGATCATGCTGCCCGATCGCACCGAGCTGCTCGTGAGCCTGCGTACCGGCCTCAAGCGCGTCACCGTCCCCGTGGGCGCCGACCGCGTGACGCAGGAGGTCCGACAGCTTCGGCGCAAGCTCGAGAAGCGGACGACGCGCGAGTTCCTGCCGCATGCCCAGCAGCTCTACGACTGGCTGATCCGACCCCTGGAGCCGGACCTCGACGCCGCGCGGGCCGAGACGCTCGTCTTCGTCCCCGACGGGGCGCTCCGCACCATTCCCATGGGCGCGCTGCACGACGGTCAGCGGTTCCTGATCGCGAAGTATGCTCTGGCCACCACGCCCGGACTCAATCTGACCGAGCCACGTCCCCTCAATCGCGAGAACACGCGGGTGCTGGCCCTGGGCGTGACCAAGGCCGTCCAGGGCTTTCCGCCGCTGCCCAACGTCGCCGCCGAGCTGCAGTCGCTGCGGGGCATGTTCCCGACGACCGCGCTGGTGGACGAGAGCTTCAACCTCGTCAACGTCGAGCGGAAGCTCAAGGACGAGGTGTTCACCATCGTGCACATCGCCTCGCACGGACAGTTCGGCGGCGAGCCGCAGAGCACCTTCTTGCTCGCCTTCGACGACAGGCTGACGATGGATCGGCTGGGGCAGTTCATCGGGCTGTTCAAGTTCCGCGACAATCCCCTCGAGCTCCTCACCCTGAGCGCCTGCGATACCGCGGAGGGCGACGATCGGGCGGCGCTCGGGCTGGCCGGCCTCGCCGTCAAGGCTGGCGCGCGGAGCGCGCTGGCGACGCTCTGGAACATCAACGACCCGGTGTCCGCCGAGCTGGTCGCCGAGTTCTACCGGCAGCTCGAGGACCGATCGGTGTCCCGGGCCGTCGCGCTGCAGCGCGCCCAGGTGAAGTTGCTCGACAATCCGCGCTACGACCATCCCGGCTTCTGGGCGCCCTTTCTCTTGATCAACAACTGGCTGTAACCGGCGCACACCCGTGCGTCGTCGTCGAGCTCTCTCTCCCCTCGCCGCGGCGCTCCTCATCTCGCTGCTCGTCGGCTTCGGCGTGCTCGCCCTGCGCGTCGCAGGCTCGCTCGAGAGCGCCGAGCTCGCCGCCTACGACTGGTACCTGCGCTTGCGACCGCTGGCCCCCGCCACCGACCCGCGGATCGTGATCGTCACCATGACCGAGCGCGACATCCAGAAGATGGGGACCTGGCCGTTGCCGGACTACGTGCTGGCCGAGGCGCTGCAGATCCTGCTCCGCCACGAGGCGCGCGCGATCGGCGTCGACATCTATCGGGACGTGCCCATCCCGCCGGGGACGGACAGGCTGCGCCGGATTCTCGAGGCGGATCCTCGCGTCGTCGTCGTCATGAAGTTCGGCGAGGGGCCCGCAGGCGGTGTCCAGGCGCCGGCGGCGGTCACCGACCCGGATCGGGTCGGCTTCAACGACGTCGTCGTCGATCGGGGCGGCATCGTCCGCCGGGGACTCCTCTTCCTCGACGACGGAACGAACACGTTTTCCTCCTT
>QHVJ01000521.1 GCA_003222275.1 Acidobacteriota bacterium
TGATCACGTTCGTCGTGATGTGGTTCTGGTTGGCACATGAAATTCGACGCAACCCAGTTCGCGGGGTTGTTCTCGGCACCACCACCGGATACGCCTACATACGTCGGCTGTAGAGGCCAGGGGCAGATGATGCGCTCGTTCCCTTGGGGGGTCCTAGTTCCAGCGTCTTGAGTGACGACGATCGAGTCCGGAGCTTTATTATTTTCGACCCAGTCGACCAGCGGCGCTAACTTATCCCATCCCACCGCCGCGCCGCGAACGCCGCCCGCGCAGTGATCCATCCCGGGGACCATGAAGAGGCGAACGTTCTCCTGCGCTCTGGCGGTGTCGCCCTCGAAGGTGTCTCGGACGATTCCGTGATAGTAGTCCACGGTCGGCTCGGCGCCAATGAGGCCGTCGGCCCAGCCATGGTAGAGAAGGTATTTCCCCTTCCGGTGAACGAGGAACGGGGTGAGGTCTGTTTCGGATCCGTTCAGGATGGCCCGCATGAATCCGCCGCCATCATTGGGCGTCCACGGTCCGGTCCCCGAATGAACGGTCGGACCTGTTGGCGTGTTGGTGTCGAAGTTGAAATCCAGCCACCGGTATTCGCCAGGTCCCGGGAGCAGCGAGGGATCGTTCCGTCGCGCCGTCGGTACCCCGGGGTCGTGCTCAAACCAGAGGAAGTTCACGAACTCCATTGAAAATCCGCCTTGGGCGGGGAAGAAGTGATTCGCCGGCGTGGGGACGACGAATGAGCCCCAGCTGAATTCGGTTCCGAGGCTCTTCCCTTTGTACCAGCGGTGGCCGGCGGAGTTATGAGGACCAGCGTATACGTCTTTGATTGCCCGGACCTGACCCGCGGTCAGCCCTCTAGCGGCACCGAGCGCGTCGATGTCGGCGCTCGTGAAGACTCGCGCACAGGCCAGGGGGTTGCCAACGACGTTGTCCCGAATCTTGTCGTTGTCCAAGACGTCGCATTTCGCGAGCACGGCGTCCCGGAGCGCGTCGATGTCGGCCTGGGTGATATTGTTGTCGAAGCCAACTCCATCGCCGTTGACGTCGCGGAAGAATATTGCACTGCTCCAGACCTGCTCCATGGCGATCTCGATCGCATTCATGAACAGGTCGCCGGCCGCGATCCCGTCGAAGTCATCGGGGAATCGCTGAGCTTCGACAGCGGCTTCCCGGCCGCCGGTCGAGCATCCGTCCCAGTACGAGAAGGCCGCCGGGCGACCGTAGTAAAAATGAATGATGCCCTTGGCGGCGACTGTCGAGACGTGGACTGCGCGCCAGCCGTAGTCGATTTCACGCGGGCGGTTGTTGAAGGCAAATGTAGCGCCGGGGAAGATCGTCGCATCATGCCCCATGTCGCTATTGGCGGTGGCATACCCTTGGTCCAGGCGCACCGTCGACGTCGACACGGCACCGTCGTGACCGCCGTCGCCGAGCGCCACGAAGCGTCCGTTCCACTGCGTCGGCAGATTCACTGCGAATCTGACGCGATTTACGCCTTCGCGTGCGTCCCCGGTCGCAATGAACCCCTCGACGCGGCAGTATTCAGGAACGGAGCCAGTCGCGGGTTTCCACGTCGCCGACGTGAGGGTGGGCTCGATCTCCTTCGCTAAGACCGCACCTTGGTCGGCGTGGCCATGTTGGCCGGCCGCGTGGTCGCGGATTGCGAGCCGCGCCGTCGTGAGGGCCGCGCAGTCTTGGAATATCGGAACATGGTCTCGCGCACTCGCCGGGGAAGCAACGCAGAGAGCGAACGTCAGAAGGACGAGGCCGAACAGACTGCGACCGCCCGTGTGATCCATATTCCACCTCATGATCGTGTTTGAGGCCGCGGAGCATGGCTGTCATAGAGGGACCTACTGTGCGTTGGGACCACACGGATTGAAGGTGGCGAGTCGGCCCGGTCCCCGCCTCGTATGGGCGCGGGACGTGGGGGACAAGACGCAGACCCTCACGCTACTCGCATCCCTTCGGCCCGAGCGGGCACGACTGTCAGTGCGGTAGCGGCGATGCTATCCGACGCAGTTAATGCATGTCAACGCGGGGCAGGACTCGGCCTGACAGCGACGGAGACTATGCGACCATGCGGTGATGGCGTTTGCCTGGGGCGCGTGGGTGCTGTGGGTGCGGGCAGCGCCGGCAGATTACAGACCGCATCACTCGCTTGGCAGTGTCTTCCCGACACCATCGACCCGCGTGGGCCGAAGGGGGGAAGGCGATGACCGAGGCACCAAAGACCTCGGAGATCGGGGGAACGAATGAACCCCTACTCCTACCAGCACGAGAAGATGGGTGAAGCCATCCACTATCTCATGCTCCCTGACGTGCCATTTGAGAAGAAACTCGTCGCCGGCATGATGGAGTTCGAGCACGCCTTCCACATGAGCCTGCCATCAGACTCGGGGTTCAACCACTTCGACACGGTCGCGCAGATCATGGGGCGCTCTGGACCGTGGGAGGAGCGGGCCGCGACTCTGACGCCACTTCAACGCAGTCAGGTCGTCAAGGCGCTCTGGGAGCTCGACCGCGCAGTCTCGCGCGACTACTACACCTACGAGGCTCAACGATGATCGCCGCCATCTCCGAGGGCACGGACGCATCGGGCACGTGCCCTGACACGGGTTGCCCGGTGGGCGCGGCACCCGGGCTCTCTCATCGCCGCCCCGCGAAATGCCCCGTATTCCTCGCATTCCCGTCTGGCATCCCGTATGCGACCAGGCTCCGTCATCTCGTCTCAGGAGGAACGCCATGGACAAGAAGAGCCGCAGTCAGCGAAACCCCGCAGTGAAGGATCTGACGCCTCGCAACCCAACGGGTGTCAAGGGTGGCGCACCGGCGCCCAAGCTCTACGAGACGGCGTGCAAGGGCACACACCTACCAGAGGTCACGCTCGAACTCTGGTGATCTGTCGCGCCGAGCGGAGCGCCCGATCACCCGGCGACGGCGCGCCCGGAGCCGGGGGGGGGCCCGTCACCCCGTCGCCATGGCCGGTATGACCTTCGCCCCCATCAGCTCGATCGAGCGCATGGTCGTGGGGTGATCCATCCGGGACTCCTGCGCCTCGAGCAGGAGGTGGCCGATCCCCAGCTCGCGCCGCACGTGGGCGAAGCGGTCGATCACCTCGTCGGGCGTGCCGGCGATGATGTAGTGGCCGTCCAGCAGCTCGTCATAGCTCATGGTCGCGAGCGATCGCGGGCGCGCCCGCATGGCGAACTGCGTGCCGGCCCGCGAGCGCATCCCCACCGGCGAGAAGTACTCCACGGGACCGCGCAGCGTCGGGCCCATGCGCCACACGAAGTGACGGCCGGCCTCCAACGCCCTGGCCTTCGTGTCCGCGGTGACGGCGCAGATCAGGAAGCCGAAATCGTCGGGGCCCGCCGGACGGCCGACCTCGGCGGCGCCCTGACGGTAGTAGTCGAATAGCTCGCGCGCCACGTCGAACGGCACGAGAAACGGCACGTACGTGTAGCCGCGACGGCCGGCCCACACCGCCGTCTCCGGGCTCGCGGTGCCGGGAATCCAGATGGGAGGATGCGGCTTCTGCAGCGGCACGCACCACGGGTTGACGTGCCGGAAATGGTAGTGGCGACCTTCCCAGCGGAAGGGGCCCGGTGTCGTCCAGGCCTTCAGAATCAAGTCGTGGCACTCCTCGAAGCGCTCTCGATTGTGGACGGGATTGGAGTTCGCCCACCAGGTCTCCACGCCGGTCCCGCGCACGAAGCCGGAGAGTACGCGGCCGCCCGAGATCAGGTCCGCCATGGCGAGCTGCTCGGCCATCCGCACCGGGTTGTCCTCGATCGGCAAGATGTTGCCGAGGATCAGCAGCTTGGCCCGCGTCGTGGTGCGGGCAAGGATCCCGGCCGTCATGTTGACGCTGACGTTGACGCACGAAGGTGTGGAGTGGTGCTCGTTGATCATCAGCCCGTCGAAGCCGGCCCGGTCGGCGAATTCGTACTCGTCGAGATAGCGCTGGTAGTTCGCCCGGGCTTTCTCCGGGCTGAAGAACCGGTTCGGAAAGTCGAGACGGAGCGACGGATACTTGGCGCCCTCCTCGTCGGGGAACTCGTGGTGCGGCATCTCGCTGAAGTAGTAGAGCTTCATGGCCGGATGGGTCCTCGCAGGAAGTCGATCACGAGGCGCGCGAATGTATCGGGCTGCTCGATGGGCGGCAGGTGGCCACACTTCTCGAGGACGGACAGCGTCGCATTGCCCAGCAGCCGCCGATACTGCTCGCCGCAGTCGAGAGGCACCACGCGATCCTCGCGTCCCCAGACGATGAGCGCCGGATTCGTCACCCGCGGTAGAAACCGGGCGAGCCGAGGATTGTGCATATAGGGCTTCCAGGTGAGCCGCGCGGTCATTTCCTGGTTGCGCACGGCGGTCTCCAGCTCCGCCGCCGTCGGCGCCCGGCCGAACAGCTCGTCCCACTCGGGGATCGTCGCCGGATCGTGGACGCTCAGGGTGCGCAGCTCCGCGGGCGGATGATAGAAGATGTCGAGGATTTCCCCTCTCTCCGGCTTGAGCCCGCCTGGCGCCACGAGGACGAGCCGGTCGATCGAGCGTGGACTCATCGTGGCCAGCTCCGCCGCCACCCACCCGCCGATGGAGTGTCCGAGCACGTGTGGCCGGCCCAGGCCGGCGGCGTCGATGAACCAGAGATAGAAGCGCGCGAGATCGTCGATGCTTTCCATCCACGGCGCGTCGCCCGAGCGTCCGAATCCGGGATGGGTGGGGGCCCACACGGTGAAGCGCTGGGCCACCTGCTCGACCCACCGCGTCCATCCGCGATTGCCGCCGGCACCGTGGAGGACCATCAGCGGCTCGCCCTGGCCGCCGGTCCACGCGTGGACGTCGATACCGCCGACCGAGATCGTCTGCTCACGAGGTCGCATGCGCCGTATTATGCGCCCGGCGTCTCGGCTTCCCAGGCGCAGCCAGCCGATCGCCGGCCGATGGCGGAAGTCGGGGCGGCCCTAATCAGACTCTAGCCGGCTATGCTCTCCGGCCCGATCGAAAACTAGCCAGGTTCCAGCCGCCCGCGGTCGCTGCCAGAGCACGATCCGCGTGAATTTTGCCGCACTTACAAGAGGTGAGCAGTTTTGGTGTGGCCCTTGCTCTGAGAGCACGTGCAGGCCTCGAGCCTGGGCAGCGAAAAGCTGGCGAACTAACCGGCGGTCGAGTCGCGTTCGCCTGAGGATTCTATGAACAGCTCACTTGTGCGCCGACGCGGATCAGAGGACGGTATCGCGCTGCCGCTGACGCTGATCATCATGTGCTTGATCACGTCGCTGACCGTCGCCTTCCTGGCCCTCACCTCGACGGAGCCCATCATCGCCAGCAACCAGATGCTGAACGTGCAGGCGCGGGCGATCGCCGAGTCGGGCGTCGAGCGCGCGCTCTGGGCGCTGTCGAAAGGCGCGTCGTCCCCGGGCACGCTCGGCACGCTGGCGGACCCGCTGCCGGCGCCGCTGCCCGCGCTGTATGACGGCTCGACGTACGTGGCCATGGGCGTCGGCGGATTCATCGTGACGGTCGCCCCCGGGGCCGCCTCGAACGAGCGCACGATCACCGCCGTCGGCTACGTGCCCAACAACGTCAACCCGATCGCGATCAAGAAAATCCAGACGACGGTGACCCGGGTGAAGTTCCTGGATCCGCCCTGCGCGGTGTGCGCGGGCGGCGAGCAGCCGCCGTTGACGAATACCGAGATCCAGGTCGGCGGCTCCGCGTCGATCACCGCCAGCCTCGCCAACGGCGCGGAGTATTGCGCCGGCGTCAACCCGACCGCGGCCGCGTACTCGCAGGGGTCGATCAACACGAACGGCCACCCGAGCATCACGGGCCCGGTGGGCGGATCGGACACGGCTCCGAACCAGCCGACCTCCAACTTCAGCAATTTCCTGTTCAGCGACAGCGACATCCTCACCCTGAAGTCGCTCGCGAAGGCGAACGGGACGTATTACCAGGGGGACCAGCACTGGAGCTCGCCGCCTCCGAACGGCATCATCTTCGTCGACACGCCCTCCGGCAACGCGCTGACGAACAGCTCGCCCAACAGCGACCTGATCACCGTGGACGTTCACGGTAACTGGGGCGCCGGCTGGAACGGCTGGATCGTGGTCGCGGGGTCCATTCATGTCAGCGGCAACGTCACGATGAACGGGCTGCTCTACGCGCAGAACGACGTGACGCTGCACGGCTCGGGCGGCGGCAGCATCACGGGCGCGGTGATCTCGACGAACCGCGTGGACACGGCCTCGACGAACGTCGATACGGACGACGTCGGCAACGCCCCGATCAGCTACAACTGCCCGTCCGTCCGCAACGGGGGCGGCACCGTCCCGCAGAACTGGTTCGTGAAGCCGGGAAC
>QHVJ01000522.1 GCA_003222275.1 Acidobacteriota bacterium
CGTCTCGGAGAAGGTCCTGCACGAGCTGTTGAGGGCCTGGAGCGCAAACCTGCGCGTGGGCCTCGGCGGCACGGGCTCGGATACGCTCTTCCTCCGCGCGTTCTCCGCGCTGGATCTCTCGCTCCTCGCCGCCCTCGACAACCAGCACCCGTTCCTCGACGGCGCCGAGTACGCCGCCCTGCTCTCGGCCGCCCTCGCCTATCTGGCCGGCGAGAAGGACCTGCGCGCATTCGATCCCCGCCAAGGCTGGATGCACGCCACCGCCCACACGGCGGATCTGCTGAAGTTCCTGGCCCGCAGCCCGCACCTCCGTCCGGCCGATCAGGGCCGGATCCTCGAGGCCGTCGCGGCGAAGCTGCGGACCGCCGGTGAGACCTTCAGCCACGGCGAGAACGAGCGGCTGGCGGCGGCGGTCCAATCGCTGGTGCTGCGGGAGGACTTCGACGCGGCGGCGTTCACCCGCTTCCTCGCCGACGTCGCCGAGCCCGGCGTGCACCTGTGGGACAAGGGGCCGCTCGTCGATCCGGCTCGCTACGCGGCCACGCAGAACGCCAAGGACCTGCTGCGAAGCCTGTACGTGGCGCTCGTGCGGAACACGGCCGCGCCCGAGCCGCCGCGGGCCGAGATCCTGAAGACGCTCGAGAAGCTCGGCGGGTGATCGACCGCGTCTCGCGCGTCCGCTACCGTGTCCTCGCCTTCACGTTCGCCCTCGCGGTGGTGACGTACCTCGACCGGATCTGCATCTCGGCCGCCGCCCCTTTCATGATGGCCGACCTGGGGCTCACGATGCTGCAGATGAGCGTCGTCTTCAGCGCCTTCACCCTCGCGTATTCCCTCTTCGAGGTGCCCTCGGGCTGGCGCGGCGACGTGGTGGGCGCGCGCCGGGTGCTCACCCGGATCGTGCTGTGGTGGTCCGCGTTCACGATGCTGACGGGCGCGGCCTGGAGCCTGCGCTCGCTCGTCGCGATCCGGTTCCTGTTCGGCGCGGGCGAGGCGGGGGCGTTCCCCAACATCCAGCGCAGCTTCTCGCGATGGTTTCCCGCGCGGGAGCGCGGGCGCGCCAACGGGGTCCTCTTCCTCGGCTCGCGTCTGGGCGGAGCGCTGGCGCCGGCGCTCGCGATCGTTCTGATCCAGCGCTGGGGCTGGCGGGCGAGCTTCGTGGTCTTCGGCGCGCTGGGCGTGGTGTGGGCGGCCCTCTGGCACGCCTGGTACCGGGACAGCCCGGCCGAGCACCCCGCCGTCGACGACCGCGAGCGCGCGTGGATCGCGCAGGACGCCGCCTCTCCGGGGGCGGAGCCCACGGCCCGACCGGCCGTGCCCTGGCGGCGGCTCTTGACGAGCCCGAACCTGTATGCGATCTGCGGGATGTACTTCGCGTTCGGCTATGGCTTGTACTTCTACTTCACGTGGCTCCCCACCTACCTCATCCGGGGGCTGGGGTTTTCGGCGCTGGCCGGCGGCTTCTTCGCCGGGCTCCCGTTCGTGCTCGCGGGCGTGGCGGACGTCGCGGGTGGCTGGCTGACCGACCGTCTTTCGCTGGCCCGCGGCCTGCGCGTGGGCCGCTGCTATCTCGGATCCGCGGCGTTCGGCGGGTGCGCTTTGCTGCTGCTCGCGTCCACGCAGGCGGCATCGCCGGTCGCCAAGGCGATGCTGCTGGCGCTCGCGCTGGCCGCCGCCGATCTGGCCCTCAGCGCCTGCTGGGCCGTGTGCCTGGACACCGGTGCCCGCTACGCGGGTGTCGTCACCGGGTTCATGAACACGTTCGGCAATATCGGAGGCTTCGTGGGCCCGCTCGTCGTCGGGTACGCCGTCGAGCGCTGGGGATCCTGGGCGCTGCCCTTCTCGATCACGGCCGCCGTCTACGCGGTTGGGGCCGCGCTCTGGCTCGCGATCGATCCGAGGAAGCAACTATGAGCCGGCGCGCCCCTTGCGGAAGGCCCGCGTCCCATGCGACTTCAAGTAGCCGACCGCGGCCAGGCCCTTTGGTTTCTTTCCGCGGCCGGGATCCTCGATCGCATCCGCCACCCCGGTCCTGCCGCCCGCCCGCGCCCGGCTCTTCTTCTTCTTGGCCATCGTGGGCCTCCGTGTGCGCTCGCGTCCGCTCCCACTATCGTAGCGGTTCGGACGGCCCCTCGCGGGGCACGAGCACGCAACAGGGCTCGAACCGGCCCCCCGAATGGACGCGCGGCCCGGCGATCCGCTCGGCGAGCCGGTAGTGCCGCGACACGCCGGGAAGGAGGCCGATGGCTTCCTCCTCCCGTGCCGCGCGGGTCGCGGGGTCGTCGGTGCCGTCCTCACCCATCTCCACGTCGACCACGACCACCGAGAACTGCTTCTGCCGCACCTCCTCGACGAGGTCGCGCGGCACCCGCATTCCCGCGCCCACCAGGTCGGCGAGGTTCATCGCGTGTACGCGCGTCGTCTTGCCGGCGAGGTGGGGGTAGAAGCTGTGGTCGGGGACGAAGACGTCGCCCGGGACGGCCGCGAGGCGCGCGAGGAGCGCGTCGCCTCGGGTGCGGTCGTCGGCGGCAGGGAGATAGGGCCGCAGGTCGTATCCCAGGGGCAGGGCCAAACCGCTCGCCGTCCGGGGCAGGGCACGCATCACGAGAGCGGCCAGGCCGCCGGGCGCAGTGGCGATCGCGGCCGCCAGCAGCAACGGCGCGAGCACCGGCCGGCGCGTCTCCAGCACCGCCGCGGCCGTCCCCACGGCCAGGGCCACGAAGTAGACGCCGGGGATGAGCGCGTTGTAGTAGGACCATTCGGTGCCCGCGCCGAGGGCGCTGGCCAGGGAGCCGGTCAGCGCCATCCCCGACGCGTAGAGCAGGCGCGGCGTCCGGACGCGCACGAGCGCCGCGGCGAGAAGCACGAGGCCGGGTCCGAGCAGCAGCATCAGCCGCGCCGGCGTCAGCAGCACCGCGTCCGCCAGGGCGAAGGGATGACGGCGGTGCAGGCCAAAGGTGTAGGTCCAGAACCAACCGCCCGACGCGAGGTGCGCCCAGGCGAGAAGGAAACCGCCGAGCAGGATCAGCGTCGATGCGTAGAGCGCGGCCGCGCGGCGACGGACGAGCAGGAGCGCGAGGCCG
>QHVJ01000523.1 GCA_003222275.1 Acidobacteriota bacterium
CGCTCTTGCCCTGCCAGGTGATCATCCAGCCGCCGCACTGGTTGCCGAGGTCGTCGGCGTTCTTGCCGGCGACCACGATGCGCTTCGCGGCCTTCGAGAGCGGCAGCGCGCGCCGCTCGTTCTTCAGGAGGACCAGCGACTCGCGCACCGCCCTCCGGGCGAGCGCGCGGTGGTCGGGGGAGCCGAAGCGCGCGTGCAGCTTCCGGTCGGCGAGCGGGGAGCGGCCCTCGTCGAAGAGGCCGAGGGCGAACTTGACGCGCAGGATCCGCAGCACCGCGTCGTCGATCCGCGCCATCGGCACCTCGCCCTTGGCGGCGAGATCCTTCAGGTCCGCGAACGCCTCCTTGTACTTCTGCGGCACCATGAACATGTCCATGCCCGCGTTCGCCGCGATCTTGATCTTGTTGCGGTAGTCCCCGGGCAACGGGTCGATGGCGTTGTAGTCGGAGATCAGGAAGCCCTCGAAGCCCAGCTCGCCCTTGAGGACGTCGGTGAGCAGGTATTTGTGCCCCGACAGCCGGGTGCCGTTCCAGCTGCTGTAGGAGGGCATGATCGTGCCCACTCCCGCGGCCAGGGCCTTCACGTACCCCGGCATGTGGATGCGGCGCAGCTCGGCCTCGCTCACCCGCGTTTCGCCCTGGTCGATCGGGAATCTGCGCCCCGGATTGCGCCAGTCGCCGACGGTGCCGCTGCCGAAGGCCGTGCCGCCGTCACCGACGTAATGCTTGGCGCACGCCAGCACACGCAGCGGGTTCTTGAGGTCGTCCCCCTGCAGCCCGGCGACCTCCGCCGCGCCCAGTTCCGCGACCAGCGAGGGCTCCTCGGAGAAGCTCTCGTACGTGCGTCCCCATCTCTCGTCCCGCGCGACCGCGACGCAGGGCGCGAACGCCCACTGGATGCCGGTGGCCCTCACCTCCTCCGCCGTGACCCGCCCGATCTCCTGCACGAGTCTCGCGTCCCGGGTGGCGCCGAGGGCGATATGGTGCGGAAAGACGACGGCCCCGATCACGTTGTTGTGGCCGTGGACGGCGTCGACGCCGTAGAGGAGCGGGATCTTGAGCCGCGTCTTCAGGGCCCGGGCCTGGAAGCGGTCGTACGTGTCGGTCCAGTCCTGCAGGCTGTTGGTCTTGGGGTCGGAGTCGCCGCCCGAAAGGACCGAGCCCAGGAAATACGTCTCGACGTCCGTCTCGTCCTTGATCTTGTCCTGCTCGGCCTGGACCATCTGGCCGATCTTTTCCTCGAGGGTCATCGTGCCGAGGAGGGCTCTGGCCTGGGCGTCGTACGAAGAAAGCTTCCGCGGCGCGGCCGCGGCCGCCGAGCCGGACGGCGCGAAGGAGATGGCCAGCAGCGCGGCGAGCGTCGCCGAGACGGCAGCGAAGGCGGGAAACCAGGCTCTCATCGGTCCTCCTAGACCGAAATGCGGCGAGCTACGCTGCGCACGAGGCTTCGTCTTGCGCGCTCGCGGGAGTGAATCCCGCTTCGCGCGGCCAGGGTAATGCTCCGCTTCGCTCGCCGAACACCGATACGCTACGCGGCCCAAGGTCCGGTGGCAAGGGGCGTAGGATTCCCTTCAACTCGGGCCGCTCCGGCCGGTCTAAGGGTCGAACGCCGGAAGAGGGGGGGCTGTGCCCAGCAGGCGGGAATTCGTCGTGATGAGCGGGACGGCGGCGGTGGCGGCCGCCGCCGGATGCGGGGACGGTGGATCGCCCACGAGCTCGACCCCGGCCTCAACGCCCGCGCCGAGCGCCAGCTCGGGTCCCAATGAGTTGCGCGTGCCCCTGCCGGCCGTGGGACAGACGGTCGGGGCCACCGGTCAACTGCTGACCCCGCTTCCCCTGGCCATCACCCGCCTCAGCGACACGACGGTGGCCGCGGTCTCGCGCATCTGCACGCACGAAGGCTGCACCGTGAACCTGCCGGTCGCGTCGCTCCTCACCCTGAACTGCCCCTGTCACGGCTCGCGGTTCCAGGTGACGGGCCAGGTTGTCAACGGCCCCGCCGCGCGGCCCCTCGCGTCCTTCGCGACCGTGATCGTCGGCGACCAGGTCGTCGTGACGCTCCCGTCGGTCTAGACGGAGTACACTCCCGCCATCGCGGGAGGTGGCAATGGCGGTCTCCAGGCCTTCGCTCCGGCGGCTGATCCTCGGCCCCGCGCTGATCACGCTGGCGATCACGCTCCTCCGCCTCGTCGGCGAGCTGTCACGGTGGTCGCCGTCCTTGTTCAATCGCGAGCCCGGCGGACCCGGTGCGCTCGTCGGCATCGTGTGGCTCATCCCCGTGTTCGGGATCTACTTCGCGCTGCGGCTCGCTCGCGCGGGCGAGAGGCCCACGGGCGTCGGGAGGACGCTGGCGTGGGCGGCGGCCGCGTTCATCGTCAACGTCGCGGTCCTCATCGCCTCCGTCAAGCTTTTCCCGACCTCGCCCGTGATGCAGCTGGGCCTGTTCGCCCTCGGCTCATGGCTCGCGATCGCGGTGGCGCGGCCAGGCTGGCCCGCGCTGTGGCGCGTGCTCCTCGCCTACGGGTTCGCCGCGCGCATCCCGGTCCTGATCGTCATGTTCCTGGCCATCTTCTCCGGCTGGGACACGCATTACGCGAAGCCGCGGCCCGACTTTCCGCCGATGGGCCATTGGGGCCTGTTCCTCTGGACCGCCGTCCTGCCGCAGATGTCGTTCTGGATCTGGCTGACCGTCGTGGGCGGGTTGATCTTCGGCGCGCTCGCGCTCGTCGT
>QHVJ01000201.1 GCA_003222275.1 Acidobacteriota bacterium
CGCCTATCGGGAAATGCTGGCCCGCTCCCTCTATAAGAAGGTAGTGGATGGCGTATCGGGCCCGCAGGAGCTGGCCGCGTATGCCCGCGCGCTGGACATCTCTCCCCCGGAGGGAGCCCTCCTCCGCTCCGACGACGTGGTGCGCGCCTTCATCCGCGACGTGCTGCTGGCCGGCAACGGGACGCTTCTCCTGAACAACACGTTCGTCGAGTGGGCCTCCGTCCAGGCGTTGAAGCGCGCGGAGCCGCGCCTGCTCGTGGCCCGCTTCGGCGTGCGTGACAAGATGAAGCCCTTCAGCAGCCTGCTGCTCTTCTCGAGTCCCCGTCCCACGGACCAGGTCCCCATCCTTGAAGACCCCCTCGGCTCCTTCGTCGACGTCGAGCAGCTCTCGTACTACATCTGGCTCAACGCCGAGAAGAGCGCCGCCTACCGGGGAAAGACGCTGTACCTGCTGCTGGCGGAGGGCGTCGACGAGATGCTGGCGATCCGGCCCGACGCCCCGCGGGCCGAGGCCGGCGAGCTGCCCCCGGCCGGCCTGGACGAGGTGGCCGCCACCATGGCCACCTGGCTCGGCGTATCGGGTGGGGCCTCGGTCGCCCGGCCCCTGGCGTCGCTCGCCGGCTGATCGCCTGGAGGCGTCCGCCCTCAGCCGGTCTAATGGCCCGACGTCACCGTCCCGTTGAGGCAGCCTTCGACGCCCTTGACGGTCGCGCACAGGCTGAACTCGCCCTGCTTCAATCCGAGCAGGTCCTTGTTGAAGTCGTTGGGGAAGGTGGGCGGAAGCACGTCCACGATGCCGTCACCCGCCCGTAGCCTCCAGCTGATGTCGGGCCCGTGCTCCTTCTGCGGCACGTCGGTGTTGTCCTTCTTCTTCGGGGTGGCGGTGAGATAGCCGGTGCAGCCTTTCGGAAGCTGTCCCCATCCGTTGTGGGGAACGATCTGGCCGGCGTCGCACTTGAAGCCGAAGAAGCCGACGCGGATCGAGTCGATGCTGCCGGCGTTGGGCGCGGGCGTCGCGGCCGGAGCCGGGCTCGCCGCGGGGGCCGGAGTCGGAGTGGCGGTGGGCGCGGGTGTCGGAGTCGCCGCGGGAGCCGGCGTGGGGACGGGGACGGGGATCTTGACCACGGGGATCGGGGCCGCCGCCGGAGACTTGGCGGGCGAAGGACGGGTCGGCAGCTCTTCAGTAATCGTCTGGCAACCGCCCCCCGCGAGGACCACGACCAGGACCAGGCCGCGACAGAGTCTCATGCGAACCCCCGCCTAGAAATCACGTGAGACTCTGCCATCGAAAATGCCTCCAGTCAACCCTTTTTTGACAAGAAGATGGGAGGCCTAGGCGAACCACGAACCCACGGCGCTCTGGGGGCGCACGATCGTGTCGTCGCGCTCGGGGCCCGTCGAGACGATCCCGATCTCACCGCCGACGAGCTCGGCGAGCCGGTCGACGTAGCCCCGGGCGGCGGCCGGCAGCCGGCCGAAGTCGCGAACACCGCCGGTGCTCTCCGACCAGCCGGGCAGCGTCTCGTAGACGGGCTCGCATGCTTCGAGGACGGCGAGGTCGGCGGGCATCTCGCGGATCGTCTCACCCTGGCACCGGTACGCGACGCACACCTTGATCTCGGCGAGGTGATCGAGAACGTCGAGCTTGGTGAGGGCTACCGAATCGAACCCGTTGACACGGATCGAGTAGCGGACGACCACCGCGTCGAACCACCCGCAGCGGCGGGGCCGTCCGGTCGAGGCTCCGTATTCGTGGCCGCGATCGCGGATGTCCTGCTCGAGGGCGCCGCCGATCTCGGACGGCAGCGGCCCCGCCCCCACGCGCGTGGTGTACGCCTTGGCGATGCCGATGACGCCGTCGATGCGGGAGGGGGGCACACCGAGGCCGGTGAGGGCGCCCCCCGCAGCCGCCGACGAGGACGTCACGTACGGATAGGTGCCATGGTCCATGTCGAGCAGCGTCGCCTGGGCGCCCTCGAAGAGGACCGAGTATCCGTGCGCCATCTCGCGCTGCAGGACGAGAGACGCATCGGCGATGCGCGGCCGCAGCCGCTCGCCGAAGCCGGTGAGATCGGTCGCGAGGCGGTCCCAGTCCAGGTCGGGCGAGCGTCCGGCGCCGCGGCAGATGAGCTCGTAGTGCCGGCGGGCCTCCGCGAGCCTCTCCGGCAGGTCGGCCGGCCGGAGCAGGTCGCTCGCGCGCACGCCCCGCCGGCCGGCCTTGTCTTCGTAGGCGGGCCCGATGCCGCGCAGCGTGGTGCCGATCTTCCTGTCGCCCCGCATCTCCTCGGTCATGGCTTCGAGCGCGCGATGGTGCGGCAGGATGAGGTGGGCCCGGTCGGAGACGACGAGGTTGTCCCCGATCGTCACGCCCCGCGCGCGCAGCTCCGCGATCTCCTTCTCGAGGGCCCACGGGTCGATGACCATCCCGTTGCCCATCACGCAGAGGATGCCGGGGTGAAGGATCCCGGAAGGGATCAGATGGAGGACGAACCGCTCCTGCCCGACGAGGATCGTGTGGCCGGCGTTGTGGCCGCCGTTGTAACGGGCCACCACCTGCACCTTGTCCGTGAGGAGGTCGACGACCTTCCCCTTCCCCTCGTCGCCCCACTGGGCGCCGACGATGACGATGTTGGGCATGAGCGCATCTTCGCAGCAAACAGGACCGGCCATTCTAACCGCCCGCTCCGGCAGCCACAAGCCCGCGCGGTGCTATAGTCCCTGGCGCCTGCGCAGCCATGCCCTCGCCCGACCCGGCCTTACCGCTCGTCCTCGACGGCAATCGCCTGACCCTCGCCGACCTGGAGTCCGCGGCCCGAGGGACGAGGCCGATCGTCATCGACCCCCTGGCCCGGGAACGGGTCGCCCGCGCGCGAAAGGTGGTCGACGACGCCGTGGACAGGGGCGCCGTCGTGTACGGCGTCACCACGGGCTTCGGCAACTTCGCCGACGTGGTGATCCCTCGCGACCGCCTCGCGGAGCTGCAGGCGAACCTGGTCCGCAGCCACTCCGCCGGCGTGGGTGACGTCCTCGACGAGGCGGAGACCCGCGGCCTCATGCTGCTGCGGGCCAACGTGCTCGCCAAGGGATACAGCGGCGTGCGCGTGGAGACGCTGGAGCTGCTGCTCGCGATGCTCAACGCCCGCATCCATCCGGTCGTCCCCTCGCAGGGCTCGGTGGGCGCGAGCGGCGATCTCGCTCCCCTCGCCCATCTCGCCCTGGCCATGATCGGCGAAGGTCCATGCGTCAAGGACGGGCGCGTGGTCGCCGGCCGAGAAGCGCTGGTCGCGGCCGGCCTGGAGCCCGCACGGCTCGAGGCCAAGGAAGGCCTGGCCCTCATCAACGGCACGCCGCTCATGACCGCGCTGGCCGGCCTCGCCCTCGCCGAGGCCGGGCGGCTCGTGGCGTCGGCGGACGTCGCGGGCGCGCTCACGCTCGACACGCTCAAGGGCACCGACGTCGCCTTCGACGAGCGTATCCACGCCGCCCGCCCGCATCCCGGACAGGCCGCCTCCGCGCGCAACCTGCGCCGGCTGATGGCCGGCAGCCCGCTGCGCGAGTCCCATCGCGGCTGTGGCAAGGTGCAGGATGCCTATTCGCTGCGCTGCATCCCCCAGGTCCACGGCGCCGTGCGTGACGCCCTGGGCTACGTCTCGTCGACGCTCGCCATCGAGCTGAACGGGGCCACCGACAACCCGATGGTTTTCGCGGATACGAAGGAGCTGCTGTCGGGGGGGAACTTCCACGGCGAGCCGGTGGCCATCGCCGCCGACGTCCTCGCCATCGCGGCGGCGGAGATCGGATCCATCAGCGAGCGCCGCATCGAGCGGCTCGTGAATCCCGCCCTCTCCGGCTTGCCCGCCTTCCTCACCCGCGAGGGCGGCTTCCGGTCCGGCTTGATGATGGCCCAGGTCACGGCGGCGGCGCTGGCGTCGGAGAACAAGATCCTCGCCCATCCCGCCAGCGTCGACTCGATCCCCACCTCCGCCAACAAGGAGGATCACGTGTCGATGGGGGCGACGGCGGCCCGGAAGGCGGCGCGCGCGGTCGCCAACACCCGGCGCATCCTGGCCATCGAGCTGCTCGCCGCGAGCCAGGCCCTGGAGTTCCACCGGCCGCTCCGGACCTCGGCGCCCCTGGAAGCGGTGCACCGGCGCGTGCGCGACCAGGTGCCCATCTATGACGATGACCGGGCCCTGGGTCCCGACATCGAGTCGGTGGCGGAGCTCGTGCGTTCCGGCGCGTTCGTGGTCGAGGCGGCCTCCATCTGCGGTACCCTGGAGTAGGGAGGTGAGGGGATGAGCCGGTTCCCGGGCCTCGACCGTGTGCGCTGGCTGGGAGGGGCGTTGACCCTGGCCGCGGCGGCCGCGCTCGCCGCGGCGCTGGGGCTGGTGCTGCGCCTCCGCTCGTGGCCGGTCTACCTGGGCCTGGCCCTCACGCTCCTCCTCTTCATGGGGTCGATCGAGCGGTACTGGCGCACGCGGCGCCGCGCGCCGCCGCCGCCCCGCGCCCGCGGGCGGCTCAAGGTGATCCGCGGCGGCAAATCCGATTACGACCTCGAGAAGGACGACTCGACCGACACGCAGCGATGGCTGATGTGAAGGCGCCCGTCGTTTCCCCGGTGCGCCTCGTGCGGGCACCGCGGGGCCCGCAGATCTCCTGCAAGTCGTGGCCGCAGGAAGCCGCCCTCCGCATGCTCATGAACAACCTCGACCCCGAGGTGGCGGAGCGTCCGGACGAGCTCGTCGTCTACGGCGGCATCGGCAAGGCCGCGCGCAACTGGGAGTGCTTCGACGCGATCGTGCGGTGCCTGCGCGAGCTGGAGAACGACCAGACGCTGCTCGTGCAGTCGGGCAAGCCGGTCGGCGTCTTCCACACCCACCCCGACGCACCCCGCGTCCTCATCTCCAACTCGATGCTCGTCCCGGCCTGGGCGACCTGGGAGCACTTCTACGAGCTCGACCGCAAGGGCCTCATGATGTACGGCCAGATGACCGCCGGGTCCTGGATCTACATCGGCACCCAGGGGATCCTGCAGGGCACCTACGAGACGTTCGCCGCCGCCGCCCGCAAGCATTTCGGCGGCTCGCTCAAGGGCAGGCTCGTGGTGACCGCGGGCCTCGGCGGAATGGGCGGCGCGCAGCCGCTCGCGGCCACGATGAACGAGGGCGTCATCATCGCGGTGGAGGTCGACCGGCGCCGGATCGAGCGGCGCCTGGTGACGCGCTACCTCGACGAGGTGAGCGAGAGCCTCGACGACGCGCTCGCGCGCGCCCGGGACGCACAGCAGCAGGGCCGGCCGCTGTCCATCGGCCTCCTCGGGAACGCGGCCGACGTCCTGCCCGAGCTCGTCCGCCGCGGGGTGGTGCCCGACCTGCTCACCGATCAGACGAGCGCCCACGATCCCCTCAACGGCTACGTCCCCAACCGCACGAGCTACGAGAAGGCGCAGCGCCTGCGCGAGAAGGATCCCGCTCGGTACATGGCCGAGGCGCGCCGGAGCATGGCCGAGCACGTGCGGGCGATGCTCGCCCTCATGCACGCGGGGGCGGTCACCTTCGACTACGGCAACAACATCCGCGCCCAGGCCAGGGAGGCCGGAGTCGAGGACGCCTTCGACTTCCCCGGCTTCGTGCCCGCGTACATCCGGCCGCTCTTCTGCGAAGGAAAGGGACCGTTCCGCTGGGCGATGCTCTCGGGCGACCCCGACGACCTGAAGGTCACCGACGACGCCGTGCTGCGCACGTTCCCGGAGGACGAGGCGCTCGCCCGCTGGATCAAGCTGGCCCGCGAGAAGGTGAAGCCGCAAGGGCTGCCCGCGCGGATCTGCTGGCTCGGTTACGGCGAGCGGGCGAAGATGGGCGTCGTGTTCAACCGTCTCGTCCGCGTGGGCGCGGTCAAGGCGCCGATCGTCATCGGCCGCGACCACCTCGATGCGGGCTCGGTGGCCTCACCCTACCGGGAGACGGAAGCGATGAAGGACGGCTCCGATGCGGTGGCCGACTGGCCGATCCTCAATGCGCTCCTCAACACCGCTTCGGGAGCGACGTGGGTCTCGGTCCACCACGGGGGGGGCGTGGGCATGGGCTACTCGATACATGCGGGCATGGTCGTCGTCGCGGACGGCACCGACGCCGCCGAGGCGCGGCTGCACCGCGTGCTCACGAGCGATCCCGGCACGGGCGTGATGCGGCATGCGGACGCGGGCTACGAGCGCGCGGCCGACGTCGCGCGCGAGCGCGGGGTTCAGCTCCCCATGCTCGACCGGTAGGGCAAGCCCGCGATCACTCCGCCCGGTAGCCGACGAAGATGAACTTGCCCTGGGTCTGCTGCAGCCGGACCTGGGCCGTGGCCGCGGTCTGGCCGCTCGTGCCGTCACGCAGGAGCAGGTTGTAGGTCTGCCCTTCGGTCGTCGACCAGTCCACGATGTAGAGCGCCCCGTTCTGATCGAGGGGCAGGTCGACACCCTCCTCACTGGCCAGCTCCTTCTCGCCCACGAGTTGCACGCCGCTCGCCTCCACTCGCCGCACCTTGAGGATCACGAGGTCCCTCCGCTTGACCGTGTCGACCTCGATCCGCGGAGCGAAGACGACCGTCTTCGCCACCCCCACCGCATCCGAGGACGGCGGCGGCGCGGCCATGAAGGGACCGGACGGAGGGGTGATCGGCCGGGACCGCAACTCGATCACGCCCCCTTCGACGGCCTTCAGGTCCGCCTTCATGGTGTCCAGCGTGTCGTCCCTCTCCCGCGCCTTCCTTTCGAGAGACCTCAGCGTGCCCTGCAGGCGCTCGACCTCGGCTCGAAGAGCCGAGTCTTCCGGCGGAGGCGCCTGCGGCGCGAGCAGCGCGGCCAGGACCAGGGGGATTTCGAGCATGGTCTTCTCCTTGTCCGGAGGTCGGCGGCCCCCTCGCTATCTTAGACGGCGGCGCGCTATAAAGGCTTGCGCTCGGAAGCGGCCGCGCCCTTCGGGGGGGCCGCGCCGGGCGCGAGGGCGGGCAGCTTGACCGTGAAGGTCGAGCCCTTCCCCACCTCGCTCCTCGCCTCGATCGTCCCCCCGTGGCTCTGGACGATGCCCAGGCTCACCGAGAGCCCGAGGCCCGTGCCGCTCACGTCGGGCTTGGTCGTGAAGAACGGGTCGAAGATCCGGTCGAGGTGCTCGGGGGCGATGCCGGAGCCGGTGTCGCCGAACTCCACCAGCACCTGGCCGTCGGAGACCGCGGTGCGCACGCTGAGGATCCCCACGTCCGACATGGCATAGAGCGCGTTGTTCACGATGTTGATGAAGACCTGCTTCAGCCGGGACTGGTCCACCTCCGCCAGGGGCAGCTCGGGCGCGTAGTGCTCGGCGAAGGTGATGTTGTCGACCGCGCGCTGGCGGCGCACCATGGCCAGGGTCTGGCGCACGACGGCATTGAGGTCGGTGGGCTCCGCCGAGAACTCGTGCTGGCGCGAGAAGTCGAGCAGGTCGCGCACGATGTCGCGGGCCCGCCCCGCTTCCTCCTGGATCAGGTCCAGCTCCTCCCGCATCGGCTGGCCCGGCCCCACCTGCTCGGAGAGGTACGACGCAAATCCGAGGACCGCGGTCAGCGGGTTGTTGATCTCGTGGGCCACGTTCGCGGCCAGCTCCCCGATGGCGGCGAGCTTGGCGGACTGGATGAGCTGGGCCTGCGTCTGCTGCAGCTCCTGGAGGTGCCGCTTGACGCCCTCGTAGAGCCGGGCGTTCTCGATGCCGAGGGCCGCCGGGCGCGAGATGCCCTCGAGCAGCCGGACCTCCTCGGGAGAGAACTGCCGCCGGCGCGTGAACCAGAGCAGGAAAAGGCCGCCGATCGGCTCGCCCTTGACGATCATGGGCACGAACAGCATCGACCGGTGCGGGAAGCGGGCGATCGTCTCCTGGTTCACTCGGGGGTCGTTCTCGACGTCGGTGGAGTAGCGCGCCTCGCCCGAGCGCAAGGCTTCCTGCAGCAGGTGGTGGCCCGCGAGGGGAATGGGTGTCGTCAGGAAGCCGTCCCGCTTGTCCTGCGGCACGTGGTAGCCGGCAATGGGCCGCAGGTGGGTCCGGTCGGCGTCGGCCAGGTAGGCTCCGACGGTGTCCGCCCCCAGCGCCCGCCCCGCCTCCCGCGCGACGCGCCGCAGCGTCTCGGTGGGGTCGAGCGTGGACCCGACGGCCTGGCTGACCGCGAGGAGCGTCTCGGTGGAGCGCAGCCGCTGCTGCGTCTCCTCGTACAGCCGCGCGTTCTCCACCGCGATCGCGATCTGGTTGGAGACGAGCTTGAGGAGCTGCTCTTCGTCCGCCCGCGCCCCCGTCGGTATGACGTGGCGCGCCGCGAGCATCCCGAGCTCGTGGTCGCGTACCTTCAGGGGCAGGCGCCACTCCACCTCGCTCCAGTCGTCGGTGGCGAGGCCCGACTCGGCGAGCACGCTGCGGGAGCGATCACCGTGGTCGCTTCTCGCCGTCACCTTCGTCCCGGAGCCCGCCAGGTCCACGGTGAGGCCGGCGCTGCCGAGGGCCCGCGCCACGCCGGGGAGCAGCTTCTCGAGCAGCGCCGTCACGCCCAGCTCGGAGGTCACGGTCTGCACGGCGCGGTGCAGGTCCTCGAGCTGGCCCGCCCGCCGCATGAAGTGACCGTTGAGCCGCTTCAGCTCCTCGACCTGGTTGAGGAGGCGGTAGACGAGGCGTTGGTTCAGCTCGCGGAGGTAGATCCCCTCCTCCAGCGCTTCGACGCGCTCGCGCTTGCCGAGGAGGAACTCCGCCACCTGGCTCGGGAACACGTCGACGTCGATGGGTTTCTGTATGTAGCCGTCGCAGCCGGCCACGAGCGTGCGCTGCCGGTCCCCCTCCATGGCGTACGCGGTGACCGCGATGACCGGCGTGTTGGCGAGGTTGGGGAACGACTTCAGGATCCCCACCGCCTCGTAGCCGTCCACCCCGGGCAGGTTCACGTCGAGGAGGATGAGCGCGGGCCGCTCGCGGATGGCCGTCTCGATGCCCGACAGGCCGTCGTCGGCCGTGCTCACCGTGTAGCCCTCGGCCTCCAGCACCGCGCGAGCGAGCACGCGGTTCTCGGGGTTGTCCTCGATGTACAGGATCTTCGTCGACCGGTTGTCGCGGCGCGTCCTGGCGTCCGGCATGGTCGGGGCTTCCTCTAACTGGGCCGCGCGACGGGCAGCGTGAAATGGAACGTCGATCCCTGGTTCTCGCGGCTCTCGGCCCACAGGCGGCCGCCCTGGATCTCCACGAACTTCTTGCTGATGGCGAGCCCGAGGCCCGTCCCGCCCACCTGGCGCGAGAGCGGCGTGTCGAGCCGGTGGAACGGCTCGAAGAGCCGGGAAAGGTCGGCCTCGCGGATGCCGATGCCGGTGTCGACCACGCTCACGTGGACGAGGCCGTCCTCGGTCCGCACCCTCACGCACGCCCGGCCGGCGGCGGTGAACTTGATCGCGTTGGAGAGCAGGTTGAGCAGGATCTGCTTGACCTTGGTGCGGTCGGCGATGAGCCGCGGGAGCGCGTCCGGAACCTCCTGGTCGATGCGCAGCGGCTTGCCGCGCAGCAGGGGCAGCGACGACTCGATGCACTCCGTCACCAGCTCGTGGAGATCGATCTCCTCGGGGTGGACCTCGACCCGCCCCGCCTCGATGCGGGAGAAGTCCAGGATGTCGTTGATGAGCTGGAGGAGGTGGGTGCCGCTCTTGTGCACGGAGCGCAGGTACGTCTCCTGGCGCTCGGTGAGGTCGCCGTCGAGCCGGTTCAGCAGCACCTTGGAGAAGCCGATGATCGAGTTGAGCGGCGTGCGCAGCTCGTGCGACATGCTGGCCAGGAACTGCGACTTGAGCTGGTTGGCCTGGACGAGGCGGGCGTTGGTGGCGCCGAGCTCCTCGTAGAGCCGCGCGTTGCCGAGGGAGATCGCGGCCTGGTTGGCGAGGACCGACAGCACCTCCAGCTCCTGGGCGTCGAAGATCTCCCCGGAGAGCTTCTCGCCGAGGAGCAGGATCCCGATGAGGTTCATCTCGATCTTGAGGGGGACGATCAGGGAGGCCTGGATCTCCTCCAGCTCCCCCTCGGCGGTCTCGAAATAAGCGGCCATGCGGGGATTGAGCTTGACCTCCTCCTTGACCAGCACCTCGCTCGAGAGCTGGAGCCACTGCACGATGGGGCTGTCGGCGCGGATGGTGGAGATCTCCGGCTTGCCCTCCCCGTAGCTCTCTTCGCGCTGGACCACGTAGGCGTTGGCGGCCCGGTCGTAGACGAGCAGGACGCAGTGCGTGAGGGGTATCCCGCGCACGAGGCCCTGGACGAGGGTATCCACGAGCTTGCGAAACTCGAGGATCGCGCTCATCCGCTTGCTCAGCTCCAGGAGGGTCTCGTAGCAGCCTCGCCGCTTGGTGAACATCAGCCGCTCGACCTGCTCTTCCAGCCTCTGCCCCAGCGGCCCCAGCAGGAGGGTCATCACGAAGCCCATGGGCACCACGATCCAGAGCACGCTGGCCTGCTCGAGGTCGAAGTAGCGCTCGATGCCCTTGGTCCCGAGGACGAGGGAGGAGGTGATGATCGCGCACACCGCCGCGTAGACGACCGACTTCTTCACCGCCGTCGTCACGTCGAACAGCCGGTAGCGGACGATCGACGTGGCCAGCATGAGGGCGAGGACCATGTTCGCGGGGATGCCGAGCGGGTAGAGGTTGTCGACACCGGGGAGGAGGCGCGTCCCGATGAACCGGATGAAGTCGACGAAGGCCCCGGACAGGGTCACCACCGTTCCGAACTGGATGAGCCGCGCCCGGTTGCGACGGAAGCTCGAGTCGCTGTCGTCGGACGCGTGGGTCAGGAAATAGAGGCCCCAGATGAAGAAGGCGTTCAGGTAGAGGAAGAACGGCGTGTAGAGGGGACCCGTCCGCGGGACCCACCCCCAGAAGTCGTGGGTCACGCCCGTCATGAGCGAGCCCGTCAGGTCGGCGATGAGGAAGACCACGGCCAGCGTGTAGGCGAGCGTCAGGGCCGGCCGGTGCTGGGTCGTGCTCTCGAGGAAGATCAGGACGAAGTGGAAGTAGAACACCGGCACCACCACGATGCCGATGTGGATGATCACCTCCCACATGTAGGCCGCGCCGGCGTCGGGGGCCCGGCGCAGCATGTACGTGCCGAAGTTCCAGAGCGCCATGGCGGACACGAAGTAGGCGAACACCCGGTTCAGCCGGCTCCCGGGGTTTCGCAGGAGGGAGATGCCCGCCAGCGAGACGTTCAGAAGGAACGCGATGAGGGGAAGGAGCTTATGGAGACTCAATCACGTCCCCCTCGCTACCCTCGAGGGGAAGGAGATAACGGTCCTTGCGTCGTTGCTCTTCGATCTCGTCTCTCAGGATCCCGAAGATCATGATGTCCCAATAGCGGCCGTCGCGCAGCGTGGCCTTGCGCAGGGTCCCTTCGTGCGTGAAGCCGTTTCGCCGCAAGGTATTGATGCTCAGGGCGTTGTACTCATACGCCTTGGCCTCCAGCCGCCGCAAGCCGAGGGTGTCGACGCCATAGTAGCCCATCAGGCGGCTGGCCTGCACGCCGAAGCCCCGGCGGGCGGCCCGGAAGTCGCCCATCACGGTCTCGATGCCGGCATACCCTTCGGACTGGTGGATGTTGAAGAGACGCACGAACCCGATCGGCCGCGAGAAGCCCTCGTTGGCCATGACGATGAGGACGATCTGCGTCGTGTCGGTGAGGACAGCCTCGAAGAACGACGGGTCGTTCTCGTAGACGTCCCGGTAGAGCTGCAGGAGCTCGCTGCCTACCATGCGCAGGAGGGCGGGATCGACCGCCCACCGGGCGAGATGATCGAGGTCGTCGGGAGTGAACGTCCGGAGGTGGACGTACCGGCCGCGGGCGACGACGATCCCCGGCTCCTCGGCGGCCGCTGCGCTCGTCACGCTTCCGGCCGGGGAAGGCGGCCCGTCCCCTCTCTCCTTCAGCATCGGTGCCGGGAAGAGGATACCGAACTGGCGGCGAAGGCGCTCGCGCTCCGCGTTGGCGTGCCAGCTCGAGTCGGGAATGAGCAAGTCCTCCCTCCGGCCCGCGCGGCCTCCACCCGCGCGGGCGCTCCTGCCTAATTGTTGAAGAAGACGACCATCAGCTTCACCAGACCGGCGCCCGCGCCCGTGTACTCCTCAGCCTGCAACGGCAAGAACTGGCCGGTCGGCTTGCCCTCCGCGCCGAGCTCGAGGTAGAAGCAGCCAGGAGCGGTCTCCCGTGAGCATCCGAGCGGAACCGGAATCAGGAAGACGCCGCTGAAGTCTCCGCCCGCGTGCAGAGTCCCCTTCGTGCCCTGCCACTTGCCCGACAAGGGCGCGAGTGGCGCGGGCGGCGTGCCCAGCATCGCCAGCGACAGGTTGAGCTGACCCGAGAATGTCGCCCGGACTCCCGTCTGGAGCGTCATCTTGCCATGCACCGGGCCCGTCCAATCCCGCTGGTTGAGGATCGACGAGGCATCGAGCGTGACGGGGCCCACGAAGTCCGTCTGAGTCTGACTGAAGATGTTGCCCGTCAGCGTGGCGTCGGCGATCCGCACGCCGAATCCCTTCGCGCCGTCCGCGCAGTTGGGGGCAGTACTGTCGCCGGGGTTGCAATTGATGTCCTCGCGGACCTCGTACAACGTCGCCATCGCATAGGGTGTCTGTGCCTGCTGAGCCACCGCCAGGGCCGGGCTCAGCGCCAGGAGAACCCCGGCCACGAGGCCCGCCTTCCAGGACAACCGGCGCATTTCGTTGCGTGTCATTTGCGTCTCTCCTCCTAGCTCGCCCGGCTCGCGCCGTCGAGCAGCATGTCCTCCTGGAGTTGCTCAGTTCTTTCCGTTCCCGTGCCCTTCACCGTCATCGTCCCCATTGCCAAACGAACCCGTCTTCATGAACGTCGCGATCACCTTGGTGACCGGACGCCCGAGGGACATCTCGGTGGCGTCCAGGCATTGCAGGCCGGCCAAAGGATCGAGATACGCAAAACCGGTCGCGCACTGCTTGGTGGGAGTGGAATCGGGGAACGGGACGAGGAACGTGCCGGTGAACGTGCCGCGCACGCCGAGCGCCCTGCTGCTCCACCGCCCGCTCATGAGGGCCATGGGTGCGGTCCCGTTGAGAAGCGGCCGCAGGTCGAGGGTGCCGGTGACCGAGCCCTTGGCAACGAGCACGAGGTCGGAGAGCAGGTGCCCGGGGTTCGTCATGGTGTCGAACATCACCTGGAAGCCGCCGGTGATCGGCCCCACTCCGATCTGGAACGGCACCTCCGACTTCGCCAGCGTGTCGAAGGCGCACGGGTCCTGGCCGGCGGTGCAGAGGCCGCCGGACGCGGTGCCCACCAGGGCGGCGTTGGCCAGCCGCAGCACCCGATCTTCGGCCTTGCCGCCCCTGAGATCCGTGGCCTCCTGCACCTCGTAGAGCTTCAGGGTGGCGAACAGCGTCGGTTCCGGGTCGGCCCCCATCCTCCCCTGAGCGTGCGCCCCGGTCGGCACCAGCCAAAGGGCGGGCACGACCGCGACGACGAGCGCCCGGCGGAAGCGGCGATCGTCCCTGGCCTGCATCTCGGTCCTCATGACACGCTCGTCTCCTCCGATCCGACTGCACCCGAGCCGATCGCTATCCCTCTCCGTCTCCCTTTTCCTTGCTCACCCATGCGAGCAGGCTCGCTCCCTCGAAAAACGTCCGCCGAAGCTCCAGCACCGTGAACCCCGCCGCCTTCAGTTGCGCGGCGAACTCCGTCTCCTCCCAGTACTGCGGCCGGACCCGCTTGCGCGTGGCCTCGAAGATCGAGTTGGGCAGCACCCACAGCAGGCTGCGCAGCGCGGCCCCCATTCCGTCCCGTCGCTTCACCTCCCGCACCGTCGACCGCAGCCAGACCCGCCGGGTGAAGTTCACGAAGACGGCGCGGCCTCCTGGCTTCAAGACCCGGTGCACCTCGCGCAAGAGCTGCTGCGGATCGGGCTGGACGTACAGCGAATGGATGTTCACCACCTGGTCGAAGCTGGCCTCGGGGAACGTGCCCCCGCGGGTGAGGTCGGCGTGACGGAACGCCAGGTTCGCCAGGTGATGCGCCTTGCGCTTCTCGCGGGCCAGCTCGACGAGGCCGGCATAGGCGTCGATGCCGACCGTCTCGAAGCCGGCCGCGGCGAGGCCGAGGGTGAAGTTGCCGGGACCGCAGGCCACGTCGAGGACTCGGATCTCACGCCGGTTCGTCCCCGGAGCGACCGCCCCTTCCACGAGCTGCAGCACTTCGCCGTGCAGCTCCTGGTAGGGCCGGAAGCGCGCCACGATGTAGTCGTACATGACCCCGTAGCCGACCGACACCATGCGGTCGAGCCCCCACTGGATCCCGCGGAAGACGGAATTGACGGCCTGGGCCGGGGTCGGCATCGTTACGATCATGCCTCCAACGGTCGGCATCCCACTCCTTTCAGACCTTCTCCGCCAGCGCCTTCTCCACCGCCGCCCGCAGCTCGGCCGAGCTGAACGGCTTGAGGAGGATGGAGCTGAAGCCCATCTGCCGCGCTTCCTGGATGATCTCGGGCGTGGCGTGGGCGGTGGCGAGAAGGAAGGCCATGTCGGGACGGAGGGCCCGGGCTTCGGTAAAGACCTGGAAGCCGTTCATGCCGGGCATCTTGTAATCGAGCAGCATCAGGTCGAAGTGCTCGGAACGGATCATGTCGAGTGCAGCCTCGCCGCGATTCGCGCCCTTGACCAGGTAGCCGAGTGACTGGAGGACGTTGACGCAGAGGATGATCACCGGCCCGGCGTCATCGACCACCAGGACCTTCTTCGCGGCGGCGGCGGTGCTCACGAACTCACCTCCTAGCACCGCGCGGATCCCTCTTGCCGCCGCCAGAACGAAGCGCCCAGCAACGCCTCGGGAACGCTGGCGGATCCCCCGTCGGAGAGAGACGCCGTCCGCGCCTCGTAGAGGCGGCTGATCTCGACCAGGCGGTGGCTCGAGATGCGCCCGAAGGCCTCGGTCACCACCGGATCGAACTGCGCCCGCTCGTGCCGGCGGATCTCGCCGATCGCCACCTCGAAAGGCAGCGCGCCGCGGTAGGGACGGCTCGACGTCATGGCGTCGAAGGCGTCCGCCACCGAGATGATCCGGGCGGCCAGGGGGATGTCCTCCCCCTTGAGGCCGCTAGGATAACCCTTTCCGTCGTATCTTTCGTGATGGGCCCGGAGCGCGTCGGCTTCCCGGGCCAGGAAGCGGAACGGCGCGAGGATCCGGGCGGCGTTCGCGGGGTGTTCGCGCATCGCGACCGTTTCCTCGTTCGAGAGCCGGGTCGGCTTCCGGAGGATGGCGTCCCCCACCACCAGCTTGCCCAGGTCGTGCAGCATCGCCGCGCGCTCCACGACCGCAATCTCCGCCTCCGAGAGCTCCATCACCCGCGCGATCTCGGTGGCGTAGAGCGCCACCCGGGCCGAGTGGCCCTTGAGATAGGAGTCCTTGGACTCGAGCGCGATCACGAAGGAAGAGATGGTGTCGACCAGGTTGCCTTCCAGGCTCTCGCCCAGGACCATCTTCTCGAGCGAGAGGCCGATGGTGCGGGCATAGCCGAGCAGGAACTCCTTCTCATCGGGCAGGAACTCGCCGCCCTCGCGCCGCGCGAGGCAGAGGAGGCCGGCCGGCCCGCGCACGCCGGGAACCACCGACGCGAGCGACATGAAGGCCGGATCCGCCACGACGAAAGAGGCGCTCTTGGCGCTGCCGGGCTTCAGCTCGCGGAGCCAACCGTCGGCGCGGGTACGGACGCGGGCGGCCAGCGTCGGATCGCCTTTCTCGCTCCAGGGCGGCGCGCCGGGCGCGTCCTCGAGGAGAAGGCAGACGGCATCCCCGCCCAGGCTCTCCATGGCTCGCCCGAGCGCCTGCTCCAGGAACGGGACGGGGTCCAGCCCCTGGAGGGCGAGATCGCCGAGGTGCGAGAGGGCCTCGACCGCGGCCTGGCGGCGCGCCACGTCCTGGTGGGGCGCGAGCGGCGCGGGCTGGGGGCGTGACCGGCGCTCCTCACGGACGCGCTGGAGGAGCTGATGAACGTCCTCCACCGAGAACGGCTTGGTGAGGTAGTCGAAGGCCTGGTTCCGGAGGCCGAAGACCGCGGAGTCGACCGACGGCATCCCGGTGATGAGGACCACCGGCGTGCCCGGCTGGCGGCCCTTGACCGCCCGCAAGACGTCGAGGCCGCTGAGTCCCGGCATCTTGATGTCCGAGACGACGAGGTCGAACGGCTGCACGGACAGAAGGTCGAAGGCCTCCTCCGCGCTCGCGGCCGTAGAGACCACGCACCCGTTCGACTTGAAGGCGAGGGCCAGGAACCGAAGTACCGGTGCATGGTCGTCCACCAAAAGAACCCTGAGAACCTCGCGCCCCGCGGATGAGTCCTGGCGCAAGTCGCGTCCGTTCGTCATGGGGGAATCCTTCCTCGTTCACGCCGGCTAACGGGCTCGAAGCGCGTTCCGGCTGGTTGAGTCCTATCCCGCTGCGTCCGGACTGACTGGCCTTCTCCCACGAAGGCCCCGGGGAGCTGCGGGAGTTCACTCGGCTATGTTGACGGACCCGCGCTACTGCAATCGCTGTTCCGCGGCGGCGATGTGATTAAGTCTTTGATTCCATTGAGGCGGGCGATGTCAGTCGCCCGAGGGTGGGTGATTATGGACCAGCATCACGCTGGATAAAGACATGGGTATTCGGACCTAACCGACGCGCCTTCCGTGGGATGAAGGCATCCGGGTCGCCGGCGTGAACTCCGTGGACCGAAACGAGCCAATGGTCCATTTCGGACCGGCGCGGCTGAGGCCGGATCAAGCGCCGATCTTGCGTCGCAGCGTCTGCCGCGAGATGCCGAGGATGCGCGCCGCCTCGCTCTTGTTCCCCACCCGATCCACGACGCGCAGGATGTAGCTCCGCTCGAGGTTCTCCAGGGTCTGCAGCTCATCGGCGCCCACCGCCGGAGCGGCCGCGCCTTTCGCCGCGAACGGCCGCGGGAGATCGGAGACCTCGATACGTTCCGATGTCCCCAGGAGGACGAGCCGCTCGATCAGGTTCTTGAGCTCGCGCACGTTGCCGGGCCAGGTGTCGCTGCTCAGCTGGCGCTCCGCGTCGGGCGCGAATCCGCGGATCCGCTTGTGGAAGGCCGCGTCGTACTCGGCGAGGAAGTGGCGAGCGAGGGGCAGGATGTCCTCGCGGCGCTCGCGCAGGGGAACGAGGGTCACGGGGATCACGTTGAGCCGGTAGTAGAGGTCCTCGCGGAAGCGGCCCTCCTTGACGAGCTGCTCCAGGGGACGGTTGGTCGCGGCGATCACCCGCACGTCGACCTTGATGTCCCGCGTCCCGCCCACGCGCTTGAAGACGCGCTCCTGCAGGCAGCGCAGGAACTTCGCCTGGCTGCCGGCGGACATCTCGCTCACCTCGTCGAGGAAGAGCGTGCCACGGTCGGCCAGCTCCATCAGCCCCTTCTTCCCCGCCTTGGCGTCGGTGAAGGCGCCCTTCTCGTGGCCGAACAGCTCGCTTTCGAAGAGGGTGTCCGGGATCGCCGCGCAGTTGACCTCGATGAGGGGCAGCTCGCGCCGCGCGCTGCCGTAGTGCAGGGCCCGCGCCACCAGCTCCTTGCCCGTCCCGGTCTCGCCCTGGACGAGGATCGTCAGGGCCTCGCTCGCGGCGAGTTGCCGGATCAGGTCGCGGAGGCCGCGCGTGAACGACGAGTCTCCCACCAGGCGGTCGGCGCCGTACATCTTCTCCTGCAGCTCGCGCAGGCGGTGGATCTCGCGGCGCGCCCGCGACTCCTCGAGCGCGCGGCCCACGGCCATGCGCAGCTTGTCGAGGCGGTCGAACGGCTTCTCGAGGTAGTCGGTGGCCCCGGACTTGATGGCCTCGACCGCGCTCTCCACCTGGCCGAAGGCGGTCATCATGATGACGATGGCTTCCGGGTGGCGGGCCCGGAGCAGGCGCAGCACTTCCAGGCCGCTGGTGTCGGGCAGCCTCAGGTCCAGCAGCACCAGGTCGGGCTCGTGCTCGTCGGCCATCTGCATGCCCTCGGCTCCCGTTCCCGCCGAGTACACCTCCACCTGGTCCTGGCTCAGCACCTTGGCCAGAAGGGCGCGGATGTTCTTCTCGTCGTCGATGACGAGGACGCTGTCCATGGCGGGGAAGGATAGACTCCCGCTCGAACGGCCGTCAACGACTTGACCCCAACGCTTTTCGGGTTACGCTCTCTGCGGCCCGATCCCTCCTCGGGGCCATGGGGGAGGCTCGACCATGCGGTTGAACGCCGGCGTGGCCTTGCTCGTCGGCGTGCTGCTGCCCGCAGCGGCGACGGCGCAGGCCCGGCTCACGGGCGCCGACGTGCAGGGTACGGTGAGGGACGAATCGGGCGCCGTCCTCCCCGGCGTCACCATCACCACCACGAACCTGGAGACGGGGCTCGTGCGGACGGCCGTGACCGCCGCCGAAGGCCGCTACGTGATTCCCGCGCTCCCGCCCGGGACCTACAAGATCAGCGCGGAGCTGCAGGGCTTCGCCACCGCCACCCGGCAAGGCGTGCCGCTGGTGCTCGGCCAGCTCGCCACCGCCGACTTCGGCCTGAAGGTGGCGGGGGGCCACGAGGAGATCACGATCACCGCCGAGGGAGCGGTCGTGGACCCTTCGCACACCTCGGTGTCGACCGTGGTCGGCCAGCAGCAGATCGAGAGCCTGCCGATCAACGGCCGGAACTTCATCAGCTTCTCCGTCATCACGCCGGGCGTGACCACCGACCGCACGCCGCAGCAGGGAGCCTCCGCCACCTCGGGGCTGTCGTTCGGGGGCCAGCGGGCCCGCTCGAACAACATCATGGTGGACGGCCTCGACAACAACGACCTGGTGGTGGGCTCCGTTCGCGCCACCTTCAGCCAGGAGGCGGTGCGCGAGTTCCAGGTCCTCACCAACTCCTACTCCGCGGAGTTCGGCAAGGCCTCGGGCGGCATCGTCAACATCGTGACCAAGAGCGGCACCAACGATTTCCACGGCAACGCCTTCTTCTACTACCGGGACAAGGGCCTCAACGCCAAGGATCACTTCGAGAAGTTCGACGTCTTCGGCACCGCCATCAATCGCGACAAGTCGCCCTTCAGCCAGAACCAGTGGGGCGCCACGCTCGGCGGGCCGATCCGCAAGGACCGCACGTTCTTCTTCCTCTCCGCGGAGCGGGTCGACATCACCGCCAACAACTTCGTCAACATCGACCCCGCGGCCGCGAACGTGCTGCGCGCCGCCGGCTTCCCGGTCGAGCTCGGCAACGTTGCCTACGACTTCAAGACCACCGAGCTGCTGGCCAAGCTCGACCACCAGTGGGCCCCCAACCACAGCTTCAGCCTGCGCGCCAACTTCGCCGACACCACCAACGAGAACCTCGAGCCCTTCGGAGGGATCGTGGCGCGGAGCCGGGGCGCGGTGCAGCTCCGCAAGGACTGGGCCGTCGCCGCCGCGCAGACGGACATCCTCTCCCCTCGATGGGTGAACGAGGCGCGCGTGCAGTTCGCCCACCAGCACCAGGAGATCAACTCCCTCGACCCCAACTGCGGCGGCTCCTGCCTCACCGACGAGCAGGGCGGGCCGACCCTCGAGGTCACCGGCGTGGCCAGCGTGGGCCGCCAGCGCTTCACGCCCCAGCCGCGCACCAACGACCGGATCCAGCTCACGGAGACGATCAGCTTCTTCGGCGGCGGGCACAGCGCCAAGGCCGGCATCGACTTCAACTACATCGACTACTCGGAGCAGTCGCTGCCGCTGAGCTTCGGCGGACGTTACATCTTCAGCTCGCTGCCGGCCATACCGGGCCTGCTGCCGACGCCCGTCTCCGCCATCCAGGCCGTAGCGTTGGGTCTGCCCGCGGCGTACGTGCAGGGTTATGGCCACCCGGGCACCTCCTACCCGTACAAGGACGTCTCCTTGTTCGTTCAGGACGACTGGCGGATCACGCGGAAGCTGACCCTCAAGCCGGGGCTGCGGTACCAGCGGCAGTTCTGGCCGAACTTCCACTACGCGGTGTCGAACGTGGGGGGAACGACGCTCGAGTACGACTTCCCGCAGGACAAGAACGACATCGCCCCTCGCATCGCGGTGGCCTGGGATCCGATGGGCGACGGCAAGACCTCGATCCACGGGGCGTACGGGCTCTTCTACGACAACCAGATCACCGCCATCGCCGGGATCACCGCGGGGATCAACGGGCGTGACGGCGTGCGGACGCTGGTGCTGAGGTTCCCGGCCAGCCTCCCGGCCTGGCGCGCGCCGGGCCACAAGCTCCCGGAGCCCACGACGCCGTATCCCAGCCTGGTGATCTCGATCGATCCCGGCCTCGTCACCCCGTTCGCGCACCAGGCCGCGGTCGGCTTCGACCGCGCGCTCACCAAGGACCTGTCGCTGTCGGTGAACGGCCTCTACGTGCGGGGCAAGCACCAGCTCGGCAGCATCGACTACAACCCGACGATCCCCGCCCTCGGCGCGGGGCGGCGGCCCAACGACGTCGGGGGGCGCGCGGGCACTTCGGCTTCCGTGCTCCAGTACACCTCCTTCGGCCAGAGCTGGTACCGGGGGCTCACGGTCTCGCTGAGCAAGAGGTTCAGCCAGCGCTCCCAGGTGCTCGTCTCCTACACGCTCTCGAAGGCCGAGGACACGTCGACCGACTTCCAGGGGGCGGCCGTCGTGCAGAACCAGGGCCTTGGGCGCAATCCGGCCGACCCCGACGGCCTGCCGTTGGGGTTCGACCCCCTGGCCGACAAGGGGCCGGCCACCCACGACCAGCGCCACCGCTTCGTCCTCAGCGGGATGGTTCGCCTACCTCTGGACTTCCAGCTCTCGAGCATCATCACTGCGGCCTCCGGACGGCCCTTCAACGCGCTCGCCGGGGCGGACCTCAACGGCGACGGCGACGGAGGTGCGTTCCCCCCCGACCGCGCGCGCCGCAACCCGGCCGACCCGACGACGAGCGTCGGACGGAACAGCGAGACCCTGAAGGGCCAGTTCATCGTGGACGCGCGGCTGAGCCGCCGCTTCAAGCTCGGACCCAAGCTTGCCCTCGAGGGCATCGTCGAAGCGTTCAACCTCCTCGACCGCACGAATTACAGCGAGATCAACAACATCTTCGGCCGCGGCGCCTTCCCGACGAATCCGCAGACGGACGCGCAGGGGCGCGTCACCTACGGGCTCTACGAGCAGGCCCTCGCCCCGCGCCAGATCCAGCTCGCAGTCAAGCTGAGCTTTTAGCACACGTGCCGGGTCCTGAGCTCCCGCGGCCCGCACTCGTCGTCATACCGAATGCGGCGCGCTACGCTCCGCGCTGGTCGTCGTCAAGCGTCTCGCGCGGAGTGAATCCGACGCGAGACGATGAAGGAGACGCTACGCTACGCGCGCCGAACGCTTCGGCCGGAGGA
>QHVJ01000202.1 GCA_003222275.1 Acidobacteriota bacterium
CCCTCGCGGGCCCGGCCGAGGTGCTCCTCCGCGGCGCCGGTCCTGCCCCTTTGCAGCTCGCTGCGGGCCAGGCTCAGCCAGTTCGACATCCCCTCGAGAGGGTTGTTGATCTCGTGCGCGATGCCGGCGGCGAGGCGGCCGACGGTGGCGAGCCGCTCGGCATGGAAGAGCTGGCGCTCCAGCTCGCGGACGCGGGCCTCCTCGCGCGCGTTGGCCTCCAGGCGCTCGCGGCGGCGGGTCTGCTGCACCGCGAAGGCGCCGAGCATCACGGCCAGCGCCATGGCGGCCAGGTTGAGCAGGAGGGTGGTGCGATAGCGGGCCGTCACCGGCTCCACCCGCGCCACCGCCAGCTCTTCGGGCTGCTCGCACTCGAGGCGCCACGGGCCCGGGATCGACCAGCCGTCGGATGTCACCGGCGCCTCGGCGTGCACCGAAGCGGTGGCTCGCTCGGGAGTGCGACCGGCTCTGGCCACGCGCGTGGGGTCACGCGCGAGGAGCGTGCCTCGCGCGTCGCGGAGGCGGCATGCGCGTCCGTCCGCCGCCGGCTCGGGCGACAGCAGCGTCACCGGCTCGACCTCGGTTTCGACCGTGGGACCATCCGCCGTTGCCGAGGCGAGCGCGAGTGTCGTGGTGAGCCTCGGCCGGCCGGGGGCGACGGCGGCGCCTTCGAGGCCGGTGGGGCGCGTCGAGACCCAGAGCACCGGCACGCCCCCGCGCCGCCCGGTGTGCAGCAGCGCCTCGCCGCGCGGCGAGCGGACGACCACCCGCACCACCTCCGGATGGCCGCGCAGGAAGAGAAGGAGGGCCGCCTGGGCGCCGGCCCCTTGCAGGTTCTCGGTGTCGGCGGGCTCGCGCAGACGGCCGATGGGCGACGAGGCGGCCACGAAGGCCAGGTCGGAGCGGATGCCCGCCAGCCGGGTCTCCATCGCGCGGGCGCGGCCCGCCGTCTCGTCCCTGAACCCCCGCTCCGCCTCCTCGCGAGCGCTCTCCCGGGCGGCGGCGATGCCCCGAAATCCGGCCAGGCCGACGGCGAGGACGGCCGCGATCGACAGCCCGGTGAGCCCGCCGGCCCTGAGTGGGAATGGCTTCATTATCCGGGCGTGCGCCCGGCGCACGCCAGCATGAAACTATACGCTCGCCTCGGGATTGCTAGAAACTGCGGCCGACGGAGATAAACGGCTCCTTGTAGCGCCGCGCGGAACGGCCCCAGACCCATTGGTTGTAGCCCACCTCGGCGGCCCATTCCTTGTGAGGGCCGAAGGGCAGGATGGCCGAGGCGCCGAGCTTGAGGTAGCTCGCCTTGTTGAAGTTGTTGGTCGGGGAGGCGCCGAAGCGGTCGTCCGGCTGGCGAGGCGAATCGCTTCCGACGCTGTGCTCGAAATGCGCGGCCGCCTTCACCTGGGCCCCCGCGAAGGGCAGCGGATAGCCGCCGTCCCCGGTCAGGTAGATCTGGTTGGCGGGAGCGCCATCGCGCCACGTGTAGCCGGCTTCGACGGAGGCCCAGCCGCGGTAGTTGAAGAGCGACCGGCTCGCCAGGTAGGAGAGGGAGTAATCGCGCTTCAGCAGGCCGCGCCACTCGGGGCTGACACCCCGCGCACGCCCGGACGAATCGAACAGCGTGCGGCTGTAGGCGCCGGGAAGGTCATAGAGGTAGGGGCTGCGGTGGTTGAAGCCGAAGGCCATCGGAACGGAGCCCTTGTGCACTTGATACTTGAAGCCGATCCAGGCGTCGGAGAGCCCGACGTTTCTCTCGTAATTGTCCTTGGGACCCTCGAGCCCGTAGAGCCACGTCGGGGTCAAGACGAGGGAGAAGTTCTTGAAGACGCCCACCTCCGCGGTGAGGTAGAGGTAACGGAAGTCGTGCCACGACACCTTCCCCGTCGACGACTGGACGTTGTCGTAGGCGTCCCCCTGGACGCTCCAGGAAGACCCCGCCGTCTTCCGGCTGAAGCCGAGGTACACGTAGCCGTGTCCCGGATCCGGCACCCAGGCTCCTCCCGCCCCCGCGGACGACGCCCCGCCGAGCGCCAGCGCCAGTCCGGTCGCGAGCCACCGCAGATCGATCTTCATGGGGCGACATCCCCTCCGTTCGTAGTTCGCGCGACTCGCGGAGTGGCAAAGCTCGGGCCAGCCGTGCCGGAGGCGATCCGCATTCGTTCGCGTACGTAACTTCTGATTCCACGAGGGTTGCACCGCCGCCGGATCCGGCCGGGCGCGCCGGCCCTTGACGTCTACGCGGGCTCGGGACGGGTACGCCTAGGGGTTATGGGGGAACCTCCTCGGGGGCACCGGCGTTAACGAGGCGGCCCTCCAAGGGCCGGAGGAGGTCGTATGGGACGAGCGGGCCTGCTGGGTCTGGCCGTGGCGGCCCTGAGCCTCGGCGAAGCCGCGTGCCTCGTCCAGATCACCCACCTGACCGATCCGCGGCCGATCTTCGGTGAAGCCCGGGCGGAGGCCGAGCGGCTCACGGGCCGGCCGGGCCGGGCCCACGAGCTGAACGTCCTCGTCTGGAACCGCGACGACCGCGAGCTCGTCCGCGTCAGCCTGCCGATGTGGATCGTGCGCAAGGCCGAGCGGCGCATCGACTGGGACGACGACGACGCCTTCGACGGTGACCGCCGCGCGAAGGATCACGTCCGGGAGGCGCTGCGCCACGTGCGGCTGGAGGATCTCGAGAAGGCCGGCGTCGGAATCCTGGCCGAGGTCGAGGAAGAGGGCGGCGATCAGGTGCTGGTCTGGCTCCGGTAGGGAGTGAAGTCGTGGTCCAATGGCGGCGCTGCTGTGGAGGAATCCGACCGCGACCTCATCGGGCGCCTCGCCCGGGGCGACCGGGAGGCGCTGGGTCCGCTCATGGAGCGCCACTACCGGCGCCTGTACCGCCTCTCGCTCTCCTACCTGCGCGATCCCGATGAGGCCCTCGACGCGGTTCAGGAGATCTTCGTGAAGGCCTTCCAGAACGCAGCGCGCTGGGACGGGGGCGCCGAGGTAGGCCCGTGGCTCACGCGCATCGCCGTCAACCACTCCATCGATCGTTATCGCCGGGGCCGGAGACGGCTGGCCGCCGAGACGCCGCTCGACGAGGAAGCCGGCGATCGCGACGCGCGGCTGACGACGGGTGATCCCTCCCCCGAGCGCCGGGTCCTCGGACGCGAGGTGGGCGAGCGCATCGCGTCCGCGCTGCGCAGCCTCCCCGAGCGGCAACGCGCGGTGTTCGTCCTGCGCCATTACGACGAGCTGGCTCTCGAGGACATCGCGCGCGTCCTGGACATGAGCCTGGGCACCGTGAAGAGCAGCCTGCACCGGGCGGTGCATCGCATGCGCGAGCGGCTGGAGGGCCTGCGATGAGGCCGTGGCGGCACCGCGGCTGGCGCCGGCGCACGGGCCTGCTCGCCCTGGGAGTGCTGGAAGGGCGCGCGGCCGACGAGGCGCGCGCCCACGTGGACGGGTGCGCCCGTTGCGCGGAGGAACGGGCGGCCCTGCGTCAGGCGTTGGAGCTGGCCGCGCTCGATCCCGTGCGCACCGCGGAGCCGCCGCTGGGCATGCCGGCTCTTCTCGCGCGCGTCAACGCGCGGCTCGACGCCGCCGCGGCGGCTAGATCCCCGCTCGCCTGGCGGCCGGCCTGGCTGCTGCCCGCGGGTGCGCTGGCGGCCAGCCTGGCCGTCCTGCTTCTCCTCCGGCCCCCCCACCCGCCGTCGACGACTCGCTCGACGCCCGCCGTCGTGGCCCCGGCTCAGGTCGCGGTGCCCGAGGACGTGCTCGGCCGGATGGAGCGCACCGTCACTCGCGCGCAGACCGCGCGCTACCTCGACGAGGCCCAGGACCTGCTGCTGACGGTGGCGGCGCCGCGGCCGTGCGCGCGGCAGTCCAGACGCGTCGACATGGAGCAGGAGGCGGAAAGGAGCCGCGAGCTGCTCGCCCGGCGCGCTCTTCTCGTGGGCACGAGCGGACAGGACGTGGCGAGCGCGCGTCCCGTGCTGCGCGACGTCGAGTACGTGCTGCGCGAGGTGGCGTCCCTGCCGTCCTGCGCGCGGGAGCGGGACCTCCAGGCGATCCAGCGCGAGGTGTCCCGGAGGAACCTGCTGATGAAGATCGATCTCATGACGAGGGAGCTCAAGGGATGAAGACGTGGCGCCTGGCCGCTTCCGTTCTGCTCGCCGCCAGCCTCGCCGGCGCCGTGCGGGCGGCTGATCCCGAGCTCTCGCGCAAGGCCAAGGCCCTCTTCTTCGACCGCCAGTACGCGGAAGCACGCAGCGCCTGGCAGGCCGTGCTCCGGCAGTCCCGAGGCCCCGAGGCGGACCAGGCCGCGTTCTGGATCGCCCGGGCGAGCGAGAGCCTGGGTGAGAGCGAGCGTGCGTTCAAGGAGTACGGGGTGTTCCTCGACCGCCGCCCGGCGGACAAGACCCTGGTCGAGGAGGCGCGGACCAATCGGGTCGGCCTGGCGGCCCAGCTCTACAAGGCCGGCCAGCGCCAGCACCTCGAGGTGATCTATGCGGGCCTCGACGATCCGGCGCGCACCGTCCGGTATTACGCGGCCTTCCAGCTCGCGAGCCTCGGGCCCGACGCGGGCAAGCGCGCGATCCCCGTGCTTCGCCGGATCATGGAAGAGGAGAAGGACGAGGACCTCGTCGATCGGGCGAAGCTGTACCTGATCAAGCTGGATCCGCAATCGCTTTCCGGTCTCCAGCCCCGAGTGAGCGCGGAGGCACACGTCGGCGCCCGGCGCGCGGACGGGCGCATGCTGAGGGTCCGGATCTTCAAGGAAGGCTTGCCGCGCCCCAAGGTCACCGTCAACCTGCCCATGACGCTGGCCGAGCTCCTCTTCAAGAGCCTGCCCGAGGAGGCCAAACGGGACCTGCAGCGCAAGGGCTACGACGCCGACCACTTCTGGGACCAGCTCAAGAAGCTGGGGCCGACCGAGATCATCGACATCGAGGGAGACGACGGAGAAAAGATCCAGATCTGGATCGAGTGAGGCAAAGGAGGTTGCATGAGAGCGTGGATGCTGGCGGCGGGGATCACGGGAACGGCGCTGGCCCTCGGCGGGCTGGTCCGGGCGGCGGCGCAGGAGACCGCCGACGATCTCACGGTGGTGAAGCGGGCGGTCGCTCAGGCCCCGGCCGCCCCGGCGGCCAAGCCGCCCGCGAGCGCGCCCCGGCCGGCCCGGCCGCAATGGTTCAAGGTGCGCGTCGTCGACAAGGGCAGCAAGAAGGGACGCGTGACCGTGAACCTGCCCCTCGCGCTCGTCCGTGCTTTCGGCGACACGCCTTTCGACTGGCGGTGCGGCGGGGACGAGCACCCCGCGCGGCGCTGCTCGATCAAGGTCGCGGACGTGCTGGAGGCGCTCGAAGCCGGGCAGGAGCTGGTCGAGGTCGACGACGAGAACTCCATCGTGAAGATCTGGGTGGAGTGACGGTTCCGGCGGGCGTAGACTAGACGTGAGCGGAGCGCGATTCAGCACCCTCAGCTGAACTGACGCTCAGGAGGTGGTCATGAGGAACCGCGTGCTGGCGTTCGTGCTCGCCGCGGGAGTGGCCCTGATCGTGGCGGCCCCGTCGCCGAGCGAGGCCGGTCACGGCCGTTCGTACCGCGGGTCGTCGTACGGGCGCACATACGGACGTTCGTACGGACGCTCGTATTATCGGCCCTACGTCCGGCCTCACGTGTCGTTCGCGTACAGGTCTTATGTGCCGTACGCGTCCTACGGGTACCAGCCCTACGGGTACTACGACGATGACCCGTACTACTCGGATTACTCCTACTCAGACCCGTACTACTCGGGCGCCTACTACTCGTACGACTACGGACGGCCGTACTATCGTCCACGGCCGGTGTTCGTGCCGCGGGTCTACTACGCGCCGCGTCCCTTCTACCGGGGCTACCGCGGCCGGCCGTTCTTCTCGATTCGCCTCGGCTTCTGAGCGCCCGCGCGGGAATGAGTCCCGCGCGAGCTATTGAGCCGGGGGGGCATCGGGTGGCGCCCCTGCCGTCGCTCTCAGCTTCTCGAGAGCGTGCAGCGTACGCTGCCACCGCTTGTCGTCCTGCTTGGTGGCGATGGGAGCCGTGAGGTCCGCGTAGTAGGCGAGGATGTCCTGCTTCAAGGCGGGAGTCACCGCCTCGAAGTCCCTCCGGGCCAGCAGCAGGAGCAGCGCCGAGTAGGCGTCGTCGGCCAGGCTGTATTCGCCGGCCTTGGCGATGGGGCCGAGGTCGAGGTTGACGTCCTCGACGGCGGCGGTCGTTCCGACCTCGCCGAGCAGGAGCCGGTAGCTCTCGACGGAAGCCGCGAAGCTTTCTCGCAAGCGCCGCTCCCCCTCCTTCGGGGGGAGCTTGGGGACGAGCACCTTCAAAGGCCCCACCTTCGGCAGGACCCCGGCCAGGAAACGCGCCCCTCGCTCGAGGAGCCCCGGCTTCGGGGAGCGGGTGCCGAAGCGGCGCTCGTACTCGGAGCGGGGAAAACGGAACACGAAGTTGGCTTCGCTCGCAGTGGGGTCGAGCTGGCGGATTTCTTCCTTTTTGCTCTTCCAGGCGATCCGGGTCAGCTCGGGGAAGAGGTAGCTGACCGTCCGGCGGTAGGAGCCGACTGCGCGGGCGAGGTCGGGGAAGAGGTCCTTCATCTCCAGCCCGTAGGTGCGGCGGAAGGCGCGCTCCAGGAGCGGGGTGGAGACCTCGAAGCCGATGAGGTCGACGTAGGCCGGCGCACGGTACCGCCCGGTGGCCATCTGCACCACGTCGAAGCCGAGCTCCACCCGAAGGTGAGCCTGGGGGTCGTCGGCGTACGCGATCAGGTCGCCGTATTTCCGGCGCAGCCGGGGATAGGCGAGAGGCACGGCGCGGTTGATGCCGATGGGGTGGCCGTTGCCGTCACCGGCATAGTGGGCGAGGGCGCCGAGGGCGAAGGCGAGCTCGTCGAGGTCGGACGCCTCCGCGACGAGGGTGGAGACGAAGGCCCCCGTACGCACGTAATGGGTGAGGTCGGTGAAGAGCCGGTTCCCGTACGGGTAGTAGCCCATGTCCTGGATGACGCAGCCGCCGTAGGCGAAGGCGCGGGCCCGTTTGAGCTGATCCTCGGAGGCGCCGGCAAATCGCTCGCGCAGGCGAGGCAGGATCGCGGGGTCCCACGCCGCGTCCACGAGCGCCTCGTGGCTGAGCACGGCGTACGCGCCGGCCGGGGCCGCCAGCAGCCACCCGGCGGCGCTGAGCAGCACCAGCCGGCCGACCCGGCCGGTGAGGTGCCTAGGTTCGAGGCGCGTAGTAGCCGATCTTGTGGCGGATCTGCAGGTCGTCGCGCTCCGGGACGCGGACCACGATCCGCCTCCACTTCCCGTCCCGGCGCTTGTTCGAGGAGACGTATCCGAGCGTGTACTGGGTGCGCAGCTCCTCCGCCACGCGCGCGTACACCGAGTCCAGCTCGGAGAGCGAGTTGGGGAAGTGCACCTGGCCTCCCGTCTCCTGGCTGAGGGCGGTCAGGAGGTGGGTGGCCTGGCTGAACGCGAGCCGGTTGCGGTCCTGCGAGCGCCCGGGACGTAGGCTGATCGCGTAGATGGCGATCTCGGTCTTGCGCGCCAGCTCCATCACCTGGTCGTCGCTGACGAGGGAGGCGGTGTCCTCCCCGTCGGAGAGGAGCACGATCGCCCGCCGGCGCAGCTGCCGGCCGCTCTTCTGCTTGTCCAGCTCCTTCAGCGAAACGTAGAGCGCGTTGTGGAGGGCGGTGGGTCCGGAGGCCTCCGTGCGCCGGATCGCATCCTCGAGCAGGCGATGTTCGGAGGTGAAGTCCTGGAGCACGGTGCGGCGGTCGTTGAATTGCACGACCTGGGCCAGGTCCTGCGCGGTCAGCGTATTCACGAAACCCACCGCGGCGTCCTGCGCCACCTTGAGCTTCTCGTCCATCGACGCCGAGCAGTCCATCATCAGCACCAGGGAGATGGGAAGGTTCTCGTGGCTGAAGAGCGTCAGATCCTGGCGCACGCCGTCCTCGAAGACCGCGAAGTTCTTCTCGAGGAGGTCGGTCACGTAACGGTTCCGAGCGTCGGTGATCGACACGTTGAGGTTGATCACCTCGATCCCCACCTCGAAGGTCGGGGGCCGAGGGGTCGGACGGGGCGGAGCCTGGGCCGCGGCCAGGAACGGGACGAGCACCAGGGCGGTGGTGGAGGCGGCGCGAGGGTTCATGAACTCAGGGGCGGATGGGGCCGGTGCGCACCTTGACCCCCGGCCGGGCCACCTTGACCTCGACCTTGCGCTCCTTGAGGTCCGGGACCGTCGTGTAGCTGAGCCGGTAGGTAGCCTTGAGGGCCTGGGCCACGCTCTCGAGGGCGCGGGGGACGCCCATGGCGGACATGCTGATCTCGCGCACCCCCCCCGTCTGGCGCGTGAGGTTGTCGAACACGTAGTCGTAGTCGAGCCGCGTCACCTGCTCCCCGGCGGCCTGCGTCGGCTCCCCGGTCTCCTCGAACTGGACGACCATGAACGTCGCCCCTCCGGGCCGGGCTTTCTCCACCACCTGACGCCGTTCCCAGTTCGTGAACCCGATGCCCACGCCCGAGACCACCACCACCACCGAACGCTCGCCTTCCTTCTGCTTGAGATCGGCCGAGGCCTCGACGATGGCGTCGAGGACGGTGTTGCCGCCCTGCGGTGCCGTGCGCTTGAGGGCGCGGGACGCGGCCGCGACGTCGTCGCTCCAGTCCGCGATCTTCTGCGGACGGTCGCCCGTCGTCCACACCGCGAAGCGGGAGCCTTCGGGCAGCTGGTTCAGGAGGTGCACGATGGGGTCGACCAGGTGGAGGCGGTAGAAGCTCGCCATGGGGCCGCTGGAGTCGACGACCACGGCCACCCTGAGCGGCCGGCGGTCCTCTTCGAGGTGGGTGACGTTGCGGGCCACGCCGTTCTCGACGACGGCGGCCTCTTCGGGGACGAGGCCGCGGACGGCCAACCCCTTCGAATCGGTGATCCAGACGTCGAGGGTTTTTACGTCAGCGGGAGCGGAGGCTTGCAGCAAAAGGGCGGCGGCGAGAGCGATCATCTTATGTTCCACTATAGGGGGCCGGCTCGACCGGCGTCAACGCGAGGGAGGCCGCAGGTTGCAAAAGGATTCGCGCTCCACGTGACACCGCGCCGGGCCACCGTCGTCACCGTCAGCGACTCCGCCGCGTCGGGCACGAGGCCCGACGTCTCCGGACCCGAGGCGTGCCGGCTCCTCCGTGAGGCGGGCCTCGAGGTCGAGGGCCCGATCGTCGTCGCCGACGAGCGGCCGAGGATCGCCGCCCTCCTGAGGGATGCATCGGAGCGCAGCGCGCTGGTCGTCACCACGGGCGGCACGGGCCTGGGTCCCCGCGACACGACCCCCGAGGCCACGCGTGACGTGCTGGAGCGGGAAGCGCCAGGGCTGGCGGAGCTTCTACGCGCCCACGGCTTGCGCAAGACCCCGCGCGCGGCTCTCTCCCGCGGTCTGGTAGGTCTCCGGGGCCGGTGCCTGATCGTCAACCTGCCCGGCAGCCCCACCTCGGTCAGCGAGAGCCTGGAGGCGCTCACGCCTCTCCTCGCGCACGTGTTCGACCTGATTGAGGGCCGGACCGCACATCAGTAAGGCAGTTATTCCCTAAAGACGCCTTTCCGGGCCGATAGACTCAAGAATGCATCTATCCATATAGATATGAATAGTTTGCGCCATATGAGTGCGGAGGTTCGGCAATTAATGCATTACTGGATGGTATAGATAGAAACATAAACTATTCATAATGAACAAGTTAAACCAAACATTGGTCTGGCTCTCGTCTTGCTATAAGGGAAGGCGTGAGCAAGATGACCAGAACGATGGCGACGATGGCGGCCGGGCTTCTCGCCGCCGCCAACCTCCAGGCTGCCCCGCTCCCCGGCTTCGTGCTCACCGCGCAGACCCAGCACTTCAGCTTCTACAGCCGGGACAACCAGAAGGTGGACTCACAGAAGACCGAGCGTTACCTCGCCCAGGTCGAGCAGCTTCTCGGTCAGCAGGTCGAAGGCCGCGCCGAGTACTACCGCTACGCGACGGCCCAGGAGCTGGCGGCGGGCACGGGCACCTACGCCGCCGGCCTCACGCTCGCCCACTCCGGCCAGATCCACTCGACACAGGCGTTCCACGCGCACGAGATCGTCCACCTCGTGGCGGGCCAGATGGGCAACCCCGGCGTGTTCTTCCAGGAGGGCCTCGCGGTCGCGATCGGGAACGAGGCGAAGTGGCAGGGCAAGGACGTGGACAGCCTGGCCCGCAAGGCGGCAGGCACGAAGCTCAGCTCGCTCGTGGCGCGGTTCGATTCGATGGATGCCGACACGGCCTACGCGGTGGCCGGCTCCTTCGTGAACCGGCTCATCAAGACGCACGGGATCGCCAAGGTCGCCGAGTTCTTCCGCGCCTGCGGCCCGGCGGGAACGAACCCCGCGGCGGCCTTCGCCCGCACCTTCGGCCAGAGCCTGGACGAGGCCGGCGCGGCGTGGGCGGCGACGCTCTAACTTGACGGCCCTCACGGGCCTTCTATAAGATCCAGCGTCCGAGGCGCCTTTCGCGTCTTCCTCGACTCCCGAGACATGTCCAAGTTCGTCTACCTCATCCCCCTGCTGCCGCTGCTCGGTTTCCTCTTCAACTTCACGGTCGGGGTGAAGCTGTTGACCCTGCGCCAGTCCGCCCATGCGGGCGGGCTGCCCGGCGGCCACCACGGCGCGGCTACTCCGCCGCATCCGCTCATCGGCCTCGTGGCGTGCGGGACGGTCGCTCTCTCATTCCTCGTCTCGCTGTACGCCGTGATCCAGGCCCACGGCGCGGCGGACCACACCCTGGTGGAGACGCTCTGGGCATGGATCCCGGGCGGATCGGCAGAGCTCGCCACCGGCGCCGCCCGATTCTCCGTCGACTGGGCCTACCAGGTGGACCCGCTGTCGTCGGTGATGCTGCTCGTGGTCACCTTCGTCGGCTTCTTCATCCACCTCTACTCGATCGGCTACATGGGGTTCGACGCCGGCTATGCCCGGTACATGGCGTACCTCAACCTCTTCATGTTCGCGATGCTCACCCTCGTCCTCGGCGCGAACTACCCGATGCTGTTCGTGGGATGGGAGGGCGTCGGGCTCTGCTCCTACCTGCTCATCGGGTTCTGGTTCGACCGCAAGAGCGCGGCCGACGCCGGCAAGAAGGCGTTCATCGTCAACCGCATCGGCGACGCGGGATTCGTGCTCGGGATGTTCCTCGTCTTCGTCAGCTTCGGCAGCGTCGACTTCCGCACCGTGATGGCACAGGCCGCCCACATGCCGATCGACTGGAGCTGGGGGGGAACGCTGACGCT
>QHVJ01000527.1 GCA_003222275.1 Acidobacteriota bacterium
TTCTTGCGGAGATCCGCGTCCGGAACCACCTCTACGACGTGCACCTTGGTCTTCCGCATCGACGCTCCCCTTCTGCTCAATCTGTACGCTCCGCCACCTCGATCAGCAGCGAAGCTGAGTCGTAGGCCAGGATGAACACATCAGCCTGCTCGAGCTCCTCGCCCATACGAACGACCAAATCCACCGCAGCTCGTGCGCGCGTCCTCTGGCCATGCGCGTCAACGGCCTTTCTGGTACCTGGTACCTAGAATACTACAGCGGCCGGGCACTTCAAGCCCCGCGGCGGAGACCACCGCCACATGAAATGACCTTCCGGCCTGATGTCCTTGGGGTCTCCGGACTACGCGTTTTGGCGCTGTCCTCGGTCGCTCTCGCGGGCCGGAACACTCATGGGTGACTGCAAATGTTGGTGCGGAATCCGCATGGTCACAGCGGTCATGTCGTCGCCTCGCTCCCGCGGGGAGGCGGCATCGAGGATGGCCCCCGGCAGATCCGTGAAGGGTTTGGTCAGGGTCGAACGCACGACCCTCTCGAGTCCGGTTGACCCCAGCGGGCCCCACGCGCCGTCGGAGAGGAGGACGAGCGTGTCTCGGGGTCGCAGGGCTTCGCGCAGCACCTGGCCTGGGCGTCCCCGCTGCCGAGCCTTCGTTTCGAGGCTTGCGCGGTGAGCAGCCGCATCGGTCCCTCCAACGGCACCAGGTAGGCCCTCGAGTCGCCAACCCACGATATTCTACGCGGCTTCATCGGCTCTTGGGCTTGCGCACCTATACTGGACTTTGTATAATGCAACAGTGTGGACAAGCCAATCATATGGATCGGGTCCGCGCTGGACGATCTGAGAGCGTTCCCCGAGGACGCGCGACGTGTGGCCGGATTCGAGCTTCGCAGGGTTCAGCAAGGCCTTCAGCCGACCGACTGGAAGCCGATGGCCGCCCTGGGCGCCGGTGTCGAGGAGATCCGAGTCCACACGGGGCAGGAGCACCGCGTGTTCTACGTTGCTCGCTTCGACGAAGGCGTCTACGTCTTACACGCGTTCGAGAAGCGCTCGCGGAAGACTCCCGCCAGGGAGATTGATGTGGCGCGCACTCGGCTGCGCGAGGTGCTCGCGACGAGGCGGAGGGCACGATGACGCAGAAGACCAAGCCAAGAGTGACTCGCTCCAGCGGAAACGTGTTCCGGGATCTCGGATTCCCTCCCGACAAGGCCGAGCACCTCTTGGTGCGCGCTGACCTCATGATCCGGCTGGAGAAGGAGCTCGGGTCCCGGGGTCTGAAGCAAGCTCAGGCCGCCAAGCTTCTTGGAATCAGTCAGCCACGAGTCAGTGATTTGCTGCGCGGCCGCGTCGAGCTCTTCAGCTCCGACGCTCTCATCGACATGCTGGCTCGCCTCGGAATCAAGGTTCGTCTCGTCGCCTCGACACGCGCGAGAGTCGCGTAGAGCCCGGATTCAGCTCCTGGTCGTCCGCTGCCGGCGATCAGTGAGCGACGTCAGCCCACCAGATCTCACCCTGGGCAATCACCACTCGGTCTGGCGCGTCGTCCGACGGCGCTTTTTCGCTGTGCACTGGGTGTGTCACTAGAGGCTGTCTAAACGGGTCTTTTCGTGTCACCCCGTGTCGGCGCGTGGCGGCGGAACTTGTTGAACAGTCTCAGCAAGTCGTTGATGAGCTCACCTAGCGTTTTTCGCCTGTCACGTCGGAGGTCGCGGGTTCGAGTCCCGTCCACCCCGCCATCATTCTGGAATGCGGCGCGCTTCGCTCCGCGCTGGAAGTCATCAAGCGCCTCGCGCCGAGTGAATCGGACGCGAGGCGTCAGTGGAAACGCTCCGCTTTGCGCGCCGAACGCTGGGGTAGCACCTGCGAGCATCGTCCGGACTCTTACCCGCGACATCTTCATTGATGTCATGTCGGAGATCGCAGGTGGCCAGCACGCTCCGCTGAAGCGGAGCGTGCCAGCGCGTCCTCACTGACGCTCGGAGCTCGGACGTCGAGTCCCGTCCATGCGCCAAATCGCGGTTCGGGGACAACCGTTTCCTGTCGTCCGCCGGAATGCGGAGGCGGTCAATGCCGCTCTCGCTTCGTGCTCACGTAAGTCATGCTCACCACACCGACGCCATGGACTTGAACGATCGCCTCATTTTCGGTGGAGATGAAATGAGGTGTACCTGCCGGGATGATCACGAAGGATCCGGTGGGAAGGGCCTTGAGGCGTGACGTATCGAAGGACTCTCCGAGGCCGAGATGCCAAGGGCCCTGGAGAACTGTGATGCGCTCGTCCGCGGGGTGGGTGTGTGGCTCGGCTCTGAAGCCTGCCGGCAGGCGTACGCGATACGTATGGGCACCGGGTTCGTCTGCCTTCCCCTCGAGCATCATCCTGGCGTATCCGGGTGGATAGCCCGGAACAGGCACCCATTGGATGTCTGATGGCGTAACGATACGAACACCAGTTCTCGCTGTCTGAGCAGACACGACGCCGCCGGCTACGAGGAGAAGCCCAGACCAGATCAGATTGCGAGCAACACCGCTCGGACACATGACTTGACTCCTTTCAAGTAACGTTTTGGGCTGTCGCTAAACATGTCCGGATAACGAATCAAAAGGCTCTGGACTGAGGGTCCTCCAGTGGCTGTAGAAAGCGGTGGGACGTCCAGTGGCCGACCTGGCGGCCGAGGTTGGCGCCGTGGCGGACGGAGGTCCGGAAGTGGAAACCGATGTAGATACGTGAGTCCCCGACCTCGTCGGCCAGGGCATGGAAGCTGTCGTAGCTGCGGACCACCCCCGCCGGGCACGTGGACGTGGCCGTGCTGAAGGCGGTGTCCTTGCCAACGATGCTGGTCAGGACCTCGGCCGCCGCATTGCTGACGCAGGCGTGGGCCGATGGATATTCCGGATGGAGCGGTGTCGGCCGCAAGGGCGTCCAAGCGGGGTCGGCCTCGGTCGCGTCGTTGCCGTCCGTATCGGCGAGGGGGATGGCCGTCACCGGCCGCCAGAACCGATACGTGTACTTGCTGTCCCAGCAGGCGATGGTGGCATCCACCATGGCCAGGTTCAGCAGGGCGAACAGCCGCGCGTTCTCGACCAGACCGGTCTGGCTCTGCGCCGACACGTTGCGCGCCACCCGATTCCACATCGGCAGCGACGGCTCGGCGTCGCAGAGCGCGATCTCGGTCTGCTCGGCGGTGCGGTCGGCACTGTTCACGCGTCCGAGCCGCTTGGTTTCGTTGAAGTCCGCGGCCCATTCGTCGCTGTCCAGGCGGGGCGGACCCTCGGCCCGGAACTGGTCGCCGCGCTTGAGCACGAACGGCTTGACGAAGCGCCAGGCGGGGACGGCAGGGTTCCCGAAGGTCGGCGGCGTGCGCTGGTACTCGCCAGGACCGCTTCCGAAGGTGTAGGTGCCGTCCACGTTGGACCCGTCAGTGCTGCGCAGGGCGACGATCCGACCGGCGACGGCCTCTCCCACCGCCAGGCCCTCTTCCTTGACCGGGCCGTCGGGGATCTGGGAGAGCGACGCCGACCGGGCCGCGTCGAGCAGGGCCGCCTGCCCGGGCAGCAACCGGATCAGCACGCCGTAGGCCGCTTGGACCGCCGCCGCCTCGATCGAGGCTTCCCCGGACGGTGACACCTGCCCCGCGTACGCCTCGTAACGCGGCGCGACGGAGTTCACGGCGTCGTGCACCGCCGCGTGAACCATCGCCGCCACCCTCTGCTGCCGCTGCGGGTTGAGGCCCGCCCCCGCCGCCGCCTGCAGCGTGGTCAGGTTCCAGTCCGTCACGACGTCGGCCCGCACCGGCCCGGACAAGCTGATCAGCGCGAGTAGCCCCAGCGCGCCCATCCTGCCCGCCGCCAATGCCCGCAGACCTGCCTGCGACTCGAGATTTCGCCTCATCTTCCGCCTCCTCCTTCAACGCGGAGCCCGTTCTCCGATGGCGCAAGGGTCGGCTCCGAGAGGGAGGCATTCAATGCACCGCAGCGCAACTGGAGATCACCTCCGGGTAACCCGCTAAGGCACGCGATCCAGGAGGCTTGCTGCGGGGCCTGAACGTGGATGCTTTCGGTGCGAGTGCTACACTCACCGCGACCAAGGCACGCAATGTCCCAGTTCGCTACCCCGCGGCGGATCCTCCGCTTCGGGTCCTTCGAAGTCGACCTCGCGTCCGGAGAACTGCGCCGGCAGGGACTGAAGATCAGTCTGCAGGATCAGCCTTTTCGCCTGCTGGCCCTGCTCCTGGAGCGTGCGGGCGAGGTGGTGACCCGAGAGGAACTGCGGGACAAGCTCTGGCCCGCGGACACGTTCGTCGACTTCGACCACAGCCTCAACACGGCCGTGAGGAAGCTGCGGGAGGCCCTGGGCGACTCGGCCGAGACCCCCCGTTACGTCGAGACACTCGCGCGCCGGGGTTACAGGTTCGTCGCCCCGTTGGCCGAGCCGGGGCCCACGGCGCAACTGGCCCATTCAGTCGACGCGGACGTGGCCTCGCCCTCGCCGCCCACGGCGGCGCGCCTGCGCTCTTCCGCTCGTCGCGCTCTCGTCATCGCGGCCGTGATCTCTTCCGCGGCCCTGGTCGCCCATTGGGTCGGCGGGCGTCCGAGGCCGCGCACGCCGCCGGGCCAGAGGCTGACGCTCGCCGTCCTTCCCTTCGACAACCTCTCCGGCGACGCGGACCAGGAATACCTGAGTGACGGCCTGACGGAGGAGATGATCACGCAGCTCGACCGACTGGAACCCGATCGGCTGAGGGTCACCGCGCGCAGCTCCACCTGGAAATACAAACACGCCGACCGGGACATCGACCGGCTCCGCCAGGAGCTGGGCGCGGACTACGTCCTGGAGGGCAGCCTCCGCCGCGCCGGTGAGCGCGTGCGCGTCACCGCTCAGCTGATTCAGGCCGTCGACCAGACCCACGTGTGGGCCGAGACGTATGAGCGCGACCTCGGCGACGTCCTGATCCTGGAGAGCGAGGTCGCGCGGGCCGTCGCCCGGGCCATCGCTCTCAAGCTGACGCCGGACGCGCAGGCCCGCCTGGCGAGCGCCCGTTCGGTGCGCCCGGAGTCCTACCAGGACTACCTGAGGGGACGTTACTTCTTCAATCGAAAGACCGAGGTGGCCCTCAAGCAGGCGCTCGGGTATTTCCAACGGGCGGTCGCCGCCGATCCCGGCTATGCGCCCGCCTACACCGGTCTCGCCGACTGCTACTGGTCGCTGGGCGCTTCGGCCACCGTGGGCGGGCTGCCTCCTCGGCAGACCATGCCGGAAGCGAAGGCCGCCGCCCTCAAGGCGCTGGAGATCGACGGCACGCTGGCGGAAGCGCACAGCTCCCTGGCGATGGTTCATCTTCTTTATGACTGGGACCTGGCGGCCTCCGAGAAGGAGTTCCGGCGCGCCCTCGAACTGGATCCCGAGT
>QHVJ01000528.1 GCA_003222275.1 Acidobacteriota bacterium
GACGTGACCCATGGGTTCTTCCTCCGGCCCCTCGGCATCGACACGGACATTCCCGCCGGCCAGACGGCCGAGGTGACGGTCACGCCGCAAGAAGTGGGGCGCTACCGCGCTATCTGCGACCACTTCTGCGGCGCGGGTCACGGCGGCATGAAGATGACGATTGTCGTCGAGGAGGCGACGGGGTCCGCTGGAGGAAAGTGAGCGGTTCTGGCTCACCGCTCACGCCCGGGGCGGGTTGGAGGGTGTTCCTAGGGGACGAGGGCCGTCCCAGGCCGTGCCGCCGTCGCGGTGTGACCCATCTGTGATCACGGGAACTGATCGACCAGCATCAGGTTGCTGCCCGCGCTGTCGACGGTCGAGAGGAGGAGCGAGCGCTGGTCGGGCGCGAGGGCCATGCCGTACCACCATTGCTTCCCGATGTTGAGCAGCGTCGTCCTCTTTCCGGTCGCGAACTCGTAGAAGTCGAGCGAGGTTTTTTGTGGCGCGTCGCCGACGGCGAGGAAATAGAGGCCGCGGTCGGCCACGACGAAGTTGATCGAGTAGCTCAGCCCGTCGACGACCTTCGTTTCTTGGCCGCCTCCGACCGGTAGGCGCCGGATGGAGGTCGGTGAGTTGGCGTCCTTCGCATAGTAGAGGAACCGGCCGTCGAGGGATTCCACGGCCGTCATCCCACCGTTTGGCGTGACGCGGATCGCGTCCCCGCCTCCCGCGGGCATCTTCCAGCCTTCGAAGCGCCCGGTCCGGAGCGACGCGAAGTAGACCGTGCGGCCGTCACGCGACCATCGGGCCTCGCCGTCCTCGGCCGGATGGTCGGTGAGGCGGCGCAGCTCACTGCTGTCGGGCCAGAGGAGATATAGGTCGCCCGGTCCCTCGCGGCGCGAGCTGAGCAGGATGGTCCGCCCGTCGCGTGACCAGTGAGGGTTGGAACACTGCGGACCGCCCGTGGTGGTGACCTGCACGGGATTGGACCCGTTGGCATCGGAGATCCAGATCTCCTCCACGCCGGATCGGGTCGACGCGAAGGCGAGCCGCTTGCCGTCCGGTGAGTAGTCCGGCGTGTGCTCGTCGAACGTGGAGGGCGCGATCGGCGCCGCTCCCAGCCGAGGGTGTCCGTCCAGCGAGACCTTCCAGATGTTGGTATCCCTGAACTGCGCCGAGTAGACGAGGCGACCCGTCTTCGAGATCCGCACTGCCGCGGCTTGCTCTCCGAACGGCAGCAGCTCGGGCGGACCGAGGGGCGTGAGGCGATCGGGCCCGAGCGAGATCCTCTGCAACCGGGACAGGCCGAGATGACCGGCCCCAGAGAACACGAGGCCTTGTCCGTCCGGCATCCAGTCCAGACCCCGCACCCAGACCGCCTCCGGCGTGACCCTGGCCGGCGCGCCCGCGGGCATCATCACGGAGGACAGCGGAAGCACGTGGACGGTCCATCCGGCGGTCCGGCGGATGAAGGCCAGGTGGCGTCCATCCGGCGAGAACGTTGGCGCCCGGTCGCTCGAGTCGGTCAGCCGCCGTCTCTCCGACCCGTCCGCGGCGATCAGCCAGATGCCGCGCCCGTCTTCCTGAAAGAGGTTGCCGGCGAACGCGAGCCACCGACCGTCCCCGCTCCAGCTCATGTCGCCGGCGTAGGCGAAGTCGACTCCGGTCCTTCCGGCAGGCACTCCGGCGGCGATCTTGCGTTCCGCGCCGCCGAGTGCCGGGAGGACGAACACGTCCGCGATCGCCTCGGTGGTGAACCGTTGGAATGCGATCACCCGCCCGTCCGGTGACCAGGCGGGGTTGTCGTCACGCGCCGGGTCCGTCGTCAGGCGCAGCGGCGGTCCGGGGCCCACGAGCTTGACGTAGATGTCGTAGTTGTCTTCGCCGGGACCGTTCCAGGAGAACGCGACCTGGCTGCCGTCGGGCGAGAGGCTCGGCGTGTTCTCGAACCCCTGGTACGACGTGAGCGGGACGGCCACGCCCGCCGCCGCCCTGGGCGTCGCGCGTGGCCGCGCCCGTAAATACAGGTAGCCGCCGGCGGCCAGCACCAGCGCCGCGGCGGTCACGGCCATCCACGTCTTCCGGGTGGTGGGGGTCGCGGCCGTGGTGACGGGAGTAGCCGTCGTCATCGCGGGTATCGCCGCCGCTGCCGCCGCCGAGATTCTCTTCACGTCCGCGGTGAATCGGTAGCCGTGCTTCGGCACGGTCTCGATCCATGGACCACCGCCCTCCCCGAGCGCCTTGCGGAGCACGGAGACCTGGAACGAGAGGTTCGCCTCTTCCACGAAGACGTCCGGCCACAGGGCGGACATCAGCTCCTGCTTGGAGAACGCGCGACCCGGGCTCTGAGCCATCAGCAGGAGGAGGTCGAACGTCTTCGGCGGCAGGGGCACGACCTGGCCCTCGCGCGCGAGTATCCTTCCCCCCACGTCCAGCCGATACGGCCCGAAGGCATACAAGTCGCTCGTCCGAGCGGAGACGGGCGTCCTATCGGATTCCTCTCGATTTCCTTCGCCCGTCCTACTGCTGCCCAAAGGACTTGCTCATGAGGTGGTCCCTACTATCGGCTCATGCGAAACACGAACCGTCATTTCTTCTCAGGACCGGGTATGCCCACCAGTGTACGCCGGTTCCCGAAGCACGAGCTCACGGCCGTCGGGCTGCTCTGGATGGCGCTGACGGCCGTACGTGTCGGTGCCCAGGCCCAGGCGATCCCCGTTTCGCCTGCCCCCGACTTGCTCGGCACGGAGCCTTGCCCCTTCGCCGGGTTGCTCGAGACCGCCCGCCCAGCGCCGGTCTCCGCCGAGGAAAGAACCAGGACCGCAGAGACGTTTGGCGAGTGGTCTCCGCCTGTCAATGTTGGACCACCATTGAACACTGCTTACAACGACAACTATGCCGTTCTTTCCAGGAATCAGTTGACGATCTATTTCACCTCGGACCGCCCGGGAGGCTTCGGAGGAGACGACCTCTGGTTTGCCACACGCGAATCCGTGGACTCCCTCTGGGAAGAGCCGCAGAACATGGGGGCGGCAATCAATACCGACGCGGCCGACTCGTTGGCGGTCCTATCTTCCAACGAGCACGTCATGTACTTCCACAGCACTCGTGACGGGGGATATGGCCAGGGCGATATCTGGATGACTCGACGCCGGAATAAGCACTCGGATTGGGAAGAGCCAACCAATCTAGGTCGCGTGCTGAATACGCCTGCCGTCGAAATCGCCCCTGCATTCTTCAAGGATCCGGAAACGGAACAAGCCACACTCTTCTACGGCAGCGACCGCCCGGGCGGAATCGGCGACTTTGACGTGTATGCGAGCCCGTTGGGAGAAGACGGCTCCGTGGGTCCCGGAATGCTGGTTTGCGAACTGAGCAGCACCGGACGCGATACCCGGATTTTCATAAGGAAAGACGGCCTGGAGGCGTTCGTCACGACAAACCGCGCCGGCGGCCAAGGGCGCATTGATATCTGGGTCTCCACGAGGGAAATGCTGTCTGACCCGTGGTCCGTACCCGTGGACTTGGGAAGGCCAGTGAATAGCGAGTTCGATGATGGTTCTCCTTGGCTTTCCAGAGACGGGACGACGCTTTACTTCTTTTCGACGCGTCCCGGCGGCGGTTATGGAAAGAGAGACATCTGGTATACGACCAGAGTAAGACGAGACGGCGGGGTCTGACCGGCCCGTCTGCACACCTGGCTCGGCACGCTGCTCCGGTCGACTGCGGGCCTATTTCCGCGGTGTCCTTTCGCAAGGCTTGACGACCAACAGCCTTTCCGTCCTGCTCCAGGACCGCGCCTCGAGGTGATTGCTTACCTCGACACTTCGGTGCTGTTGCGGCTCGTGCTCCGCGAGCCGGGCGCCCTCGAGGATCTGCGGTCGAGTGAAGCCCTCGTTTCCAGCGAGTTGCTCGCCGTCGAGTCCCTTCGAACGATCGACCGGCTGCGCCTCCATGGGGCGCTCTCGCCAGAAGAGGCCGCCTCCCGACGCGCCACGGTGACCGAGTGGTTGGAGGCCGTGGACCTCGTCTTGCTTCAGAGCCCGATACTGGCCCGGGCGTCCGAGCCTCTTCCCACCCCTTTGGGAACCCTGGACGCTCTGCACCTGGCCACCGCTCTCGTGTGGCGTGACCGTATCCGGCAGACGATCGTGATGGCCACTCATGACGGTGGACTCGCGCTGGCCGCGCGGTCCTTCGGGCCCACGGAACCAATCCGGATCCGGTTCGAGTCCGGATCGCGAAGCTCGATCTCTCGACCCCAGGGTGCCTCTTCGACCGGGACGGCGAACTCGGCTGCGACCTCGTCTAGATTGCGAAGGCTGAGGTAGATGAGGGTGTCGGGTCGGGCGTCACCCTTGTGCTCCGACAGGAAGATCCGCACCGGGCCCCGCGTGATCGTGACGAACGCCGGAAGACCAGGCTCGAAGCGATGCTCGGCCTCTTTGATGAATCCCAGCCGCTCGTACCACTGAACGGCACGTGCGGCGTCCTTCACGAGCAGGATGGGAGAGACGTTCTCTTCCATGCGTGACCCCGGTGGAATGGAATTTGACGCTCTGCGCCCCTGCAAGCCCGGTGTGGCCATGGTCCTCGATCCGTGCGGGCTCCGAGAAGGGGTTCTCAGGGAGGAGCCAATGGGTTCCCGAACGAACGCGTGACGAGCACACGACGATCGTCCGCGGGTGAAGTCGCCGGCGATAGGAGTTAGCATCGATCCATGGTCGCCACGACTCCGCCGATCGCCCGAGGCGGTGACCGCTCGCCAGAGCTGGGTGGCATGGAGCCCGTGGGACAGACGCTCGTCACGTCGGACGGAGTG
>QHVJ01000524.1 GCA_003222275.1 Acidobacteriota bacterium
GCACCTGGCGCGGGTCTCCGAGGCCGGCCCGGATCGTGCCGTCGAAGTTGAAGATGAGGTTCGTGTTCTGCGGCACCAGGATGTTGGCGCTGTTGAGGAGGTTGAACACCTCGACGATGGGCTCGAGGGCCGCCGTCTTTCCGAGCTTGAACTCGCGCGAGAGCCTCAGGTCGACCGCGGAGTACGTGTTGTCCTTGCGCCCGGTGTTCCGCTGCACGACGCTGCCGTCGGGACGGATGCGGTCGGAGGGTCCGGCCACGAACGGAGCCTGGGAAGGCGTTCCGTCGGGCTTCAGGGAGAGCGGCTGGGCCGAGCGATACGAGTAGCGCAGGTTGAGGTTCACCTTCCCCGGCGTCTGCCACAGGAAGAAGCCGTTCAGGCGGTGCCGCTGGTCGCGGTCGGAGAAGCCGTACTCGGCGGCGAGGTCGGTGATCTTGGCGTAGCGCAGGGTGAACGGGTCGCGCTCGTTGTCGTCGTCCGAGTAGTCCCAGGAGACCGTGTAGTTGATCTGGAACTGGTAGCCGTGCGACCACCGCTTGGTGAGCCCGAAGGTCACGCCGTCGTACTTGCTCTTGGCGCTGGAGCTGACCGTGTCCAGCTCGCCGATGCCGTTGATGCCCGCGGGAGCCAGGCCCGTGGACCACGGCGCGCCGAGGAGCGGGTCGTTCATGTTCAGCCAGCGGGTGATGTGCACGCCCTTGGCGTGGTTGTACTGGACGAGGCCCGAGAAATCGCTTCCGAGCTCGCGTTCGACGGCCACGCTGCCGTGGTAGGTGCGCGGGTTCTTGAAGTCCTTGCTGAAGACGAAGACCTGCGGGTCGAAGGGGCTGCCCACCTCGCTCTGCGGAATGAGGTTCGGGTAGGCGGGGACGGGGCCGAGCAGGAACGCGAGGGCGCTGTTGCGGAAGAGCGTCTGGCCACGGCTGCCGTTGGTCGAGCGGGCCGAGGCGAGGGCGAGGCCGGGAACCCGCCCGTAGAACATGCCGCCGTTCACGCGGACGACCGTGCGCCCGTCACCCTTGGGATCCCAGGAGAGCCCGACCCGGGGCTGGAACATCTTCCAGTCCGACGGGATGGTGCCGTCCGAGGGGAAGGTCTGCGTGCCCGCGGACGTGGTCACCGTCTTGCCGATGAACGGTGCGTAGAAGACCTGGCTCGGCGGGGTGATCACGTCGGCCTGCTTCTCGCCCTCCCAGCGCAGCCCGTACTGGATGGTCAGGTTGCGGCGGGGCTGCCACTTGTCCTGGACGAAGAACGCGATGCTCGTCTGCGGGATGTCCTGCGTGCCCGCCTCTTCGACGCTCAACCCGCCGACGCCCGCCTGCTGCAGGTACAGAAGGACGGGGCCCGTGATGCTCGACCCGCCGGGGCAGGTCCCGGTCTGGGAGGTGGTGCCGTTCGAGCACTCCACGTACTTCGGGTTCCGCGCGTAGTTCAGGAAGCCGTCGGTGGAGCCGAAGATGTAACGCCCGTTGGCGAAGCCGAGGAAGGTCTGCACGCTCTTGACCGCGTTGAACTCGCCGCCGATCTTGAACGAGTGCCGCCCCTTGACGATGGACAGGTTGTTGTTGAGCTGGATCCGCTGGTCGTAGTACGTAACCGGGATGAAGAACGGCTCGCCGAAGCGGTAGCCGCGGCCGAAGTCGAAGGCGGTGTCGGGCAGCGGCCGGTTCTGGCCGTTGATGAGAGGGCCGCCGTACGGACGCGGCCGGTACTCCCGGGCGAACTGGAAACGGAACTCGTTGAGGACCACCGGCGAGAGGCTCGAGATGAGCGAACCGCTGCCGGCATGCGAGTAGTCCTTCTCGACCGCGTTCGCGCTGCGGCCCCAGGAGTCGACGTCGAACGTCCCGTTCTGCTGCTCGGACCAGGTGTAGTTGTAGCGCAGGGACAGGAGGTTGTTGGGATTGAGCTGCCAGTCGACCTTGGTCAGCAGCACCCGCGCGTCGTTGGTGCGATCGATGGAGCCGTTCTCGTTGGCGCTGCCGAGGCTGGCAAAGTAGTCGACGACCCGCGGCTCGATGCGGGCGGGATCGGTCTGCTTGGTGGAGCTGCCGTTCTGGTAGTCGAAGGCCACGAAGTAGAACGCCTTGTCCTTCTTGAGGGGCCCGCCGAGGGTGAAGCCGAGCTGCTGCTGGCTGAAATCGGTCTTCGGCGCGTCCGAGCCGTCGCTGCGCTTGGGCGCCGACGACAGGCTGTCGCTCTTGAAATACGCGTGCGCGGTGCCGTGGACGTCGTTGGTCCCGGACTTGGTGACGACGTTGACGAAGCCGCCGCTGCTGCGCCCGAACTCGGCGGGAGCGCCCTCGGCCACCACGACGACCTCCTTGACCGCATCCAGGTTGAAGGTGAAGGGGGGCCGCTGGCCGCCGCGCTGCTCACCGAAGAAGGGGTTGTTGAAGTCCGCGCCGTCGACGGAGATGTTGTTGGCGATGCCCTTCTGGCCGTTGATCGTGAGCTCGTCGCCGTCGGGGCCCTGAACGATGCTGACCCCCGGAGTGAGCTTGGTGAAATCGAGGAAGTTCCGCCCGTTGTTGGGCAGCCCCCGGATCGCCGCGTCGTCGATGCGGGTCGTGCCCTCCGCGCGCGAGGTCTCCACGAGGGGGACGTCGGCGGTGACCACCACCTGCTCCTGCACCGAAGACACCTTCAGGATCAAGGAGAGGTTCACCGCCTGCCCGACCGCGAGGTTCAGCCCCTCCCGGACGAGGGTGGCGAAGCCGGACATGGCCACGGTCACGCGGTAGGGGCCGAGGGGCAGCAGCAGCCCGCGAAAGCGCCCGTCGGTGTCGGTGCTCACGACGCGCTCGAAGTTGGTGGCCGTGTTCTTGAAGGTCACGGTGGCCCCCGGGATCGGCGCCCCGCTCTCGTCGAGGACGATGCCTTCGATGACGCCGGTGGTGGCCTGCGACTGGGCGCGGGCCGGCACCGCGGCAATGATTGCGAACAGCAGGATGAAGGCCGTCCAGAGCGCGCCGGTGAGCCTCGACATGACATCCACTCCTTGCCCCGGCAAACACGCGGGGCCGAAGACCGGTCCTTGGTGGCGTGACTATATGCGCCCGAGCGCGCAGGGCGCAAGGCGCGGGTGCCCAGATGGCCTCGGCCCCCGCGCGCGTTCGGGGCCAGGAAAAGATCGCCGGCGGCCCCCGAGCCGGCCGCCTTTGCGCTATACCCGGAGAAGGGCCCCTGGGGGCTC
>QHVJ01000525.1 GCA_003222275.1 Acidobacteriota bacterium
GGCGACGAAGGGCCGACCCTCCGCGTCGAGCTCGAGGTCGATCACCCACGCCACGTTCCGCGGGTCGCCCTGGAAGATACGCGTGCCCTCCCCCGGGTCGCGCAGGCCTTCGGCGAGCGGACGAACGACGCTTCCGTCCGAGTGGTGGAGCGTCCCGCCGCGGTAGAACACGTGATAGAGGCTGTTGGCGAAGTCCCGTGGGTGGCCTTCGGTGTAGGCGAGGTGGACGGTGCCCCGTCCGTCCGAGGCGTACTTCACGTAGGGACGGTGCCGGAAGGCGGCCGGAACGTCGATCACGACGCCGCCTGTCTTCCAGGACTCGCCCTCGTCGTCCGACCAGGCCACGGACGGCTTGAAGCGGTTGTCGAGGCCGCGGAAGAAGTCGTAGATCCGTCCCCGCTCGCCGGCGAGCCGGTACAGGTTCGAGTATGTGACGCTCGAGGACGGGCTCGGCACGAACGCGTGCTCGTCGCTCCAGGTGGTGGCGTCGCCGGGCCGGAGGGACGCCCGCGAGAGGATGCGGTTGTCGTAGGCGTGACCCGCCCACACCGCGACGAGCCGCCCGTCGCCGCGCACGACAAACGCGGGCGTGTCGTGGTCGTCGTAGCGCCCGGCCTTCTCGACGGGCGTCGCGCTCAGAGAGAACCGCGTGGCCGCGCCCGTCCGGAGGTCGACGCTCGTCGCTTCCACCATGCCGCGGCGCGACAGGTCGGAGCGGCCCGCGGCCACGCTCCCGAAGACGAGCCGGCCGGCGATGACGAGCGCACGCTCGTCCTGGAACCAGCACCAGCCGCCGTCGTCGTTCAGGACGATGGGCGCGCGGAGCGCGCTCGCGGCAGGCGGCACGGCCGCGGACGGCCGGAGCGGCTCCCGGGCGGCCAGCAAGACCGCGATCGCCGTGGCCAGCGTCGCCACGAACGTCCGCGTCGCCAGATGCTTCTTCCCCATGCCGCTTTACTCCAGGAAAGGAAGACTAGGATACTCGGTCCATGAGCCGCGCCATCCTCACTCTTGCCTGCCTGGCATGGGCGCTGAGCGTCGCCGGCACCGCAGGCACCGCAGCCACCGCCGGCACCGCTGCCGGCGCCAATCCTCTACCGGTGGTTTCCGTCGAGGGGCAGCCGCTCGCGGCCGTCGTTCAACGGGTCGTCGAAACCTTGGATCACCTCGGCGCGCCCCTGTCGGCTCGGACGCGCCGCGACCTGGCGGCGGCCGGCCAGGCCCGCGACGCGCGGAAGCTGCAGGAGCTTGTCGACCCGCACGTGCTGCTCGTCGTGCACATCAATCCCGAGGCGCGGGTGAAGGTGGCACGCGGGCCGGCGCCGGCCCGATTGCAGCAGGCGGGCTACACGCCGGTGGTCGTCAAGGTAATCAACGAGAGCGGCGGCACGCAGCGCCTGCGCATCGGCAGTCCGCAAGCGGGGCCGGTGTACGCGGGCGTGACCAAGCTCAGCATGGAACGGCAGCGGCAGGAGCACCTGCGCGAGAACGAGAACACCACTGGGCGGACCGACCGCTTCCTGGAGGTGGAAATGTTCGCCTCGCCCCCGATGACCGCGAGCCTGAGCGGCCTCGAGGTCGAGTACGCCGTCGCCCTGATCTACTCCAGCGAGGCGGGGCGGCGGGAGGCGACGATCACGTTCGACACCGGCCAGGGGACACAGGACCTGGGCTTTCGTGCGGAGCTGCCCGTGCTGTTCGACGTGAAGCCGGCGGTGCCGGTGACGCTGCGCGTGCGGGACCAGGACGGCACGCCGACCACGGGCCGTTTTCTCTTCCTCGACCGACAAGGGCACGTCTTCCCGCCGCAGGCCAAGCGGCTCGCCCCGGACCTGTTCTTCCAGCGGCACGTCTACCGTGCCGACGGCGAGACGGTGTTGCTGCCGCCCGGCGAGCTCACCATGTTCTACGGACGTGGGCCCGAGTACCGCTGGCTCACCCGCACGGTGTCCATTCCCGACGGGTCGGCCGAGATCGCGGTGAAGCTGCAGCGGTGGATCGATCCCGCCGCTCGCGGCTTCTACAGCGGCGACCATCACATCCACGCCGCGGGTTGCGCTCACTACAGCTCGCCGACCGAGGGCGTGGAGCCGGCGCACATGTTCCGGCAGGTGAAGGGCGAGGCGCTCAACGTGGGCAGCGTGCTGACCTGGGGCCCGGGCTTCGACCACCAACACCGCTTCTTCGCCTCGACCGTGGACAGGATCAGCGAGCCGCTGACCCGGTTGAAGTACGACATCGAGGTCAGTGGCTTCGGCTCCCAGGCGCTCGGACACGTGGTCCTGCTCAACTTGAAGGAGCAGATCTACCCGGGTGCCGCCGGCAGCCAGGGCTGGCCGACGTGGACGCTGCCCGTGCTTCGGTGGGTCAAGGCCCAGGGCGGGTTCACCGGGTACGCGCACTCGGGTAGCGGTCTGCAGGTCGATCCCGCGGCGGCCACGAAGCGGCTGCTCGGCCAGCTCGATTCGAACAACGACGGACGGCTCGATCCCACTGAATCCACGCGCGGGCTCCTGCCCGAACCCTTCGCCGCCACGGATGCGGACGGCGACGGCTTCTTGAGCGCGGCCGAGCTGGCGGCAAGCCACGACCGCGTGGCCGACCGGCTCCCGAACCTCGCCGTCCCCGAGCTGGACAGCGTCGGCGCGCAGGAAATCTTCGTCAGCGCCGCCCTCGGCGTGACCGACTTCATCAGCGCGATGGACACCGAGCGGATCCGGGAGTGGAACGCCTGGTATCACCTCCTGAACGCCGGCTTCCCGCTGAGCGCGGGCGGGGAGACGGACTTTCCGTGCATGAGCGGCACGCGGGTCGGCCAGGGCCGCACCTACGTGCAGCTCGGCCGGCAAGACAGCGTGGACTACCCGCGCTGGTGCGAGGGCCTCGCGCGCGGGCGGAGCTACGTCAGCGACGGCTACGCGCACGCGCTGGAGTTCCGCGTGAATGGGAAGACGTCGGGCGACGCCGTCGAGCTTCCCGCGCCGGGCCGGGTGGCCGTGCGGGCCCGGGTCGCCTTTTCTCCGGAGACG
>QHVJ01000526.1 GCA_003222275.1 Acidobacteriota bacterium
ACCGCGGGCGAGCACGAGAAAGCGACGGAAGTCGCCGACAATGCGGGCGGCCGTCGTGATTGATGTGCGCTACCGCGCGAGGCCGCCGGCGAGCGGGCGGATAACGCGCATAACGATTCTCTTCAGGGCCAGCGCCGCGCGGGCGCGCCACCTCAATCTTGCGGGAGTGGACTGAGCCGCGCGGAACGACAAGCAAGCGCTTCCGCACGCTGGGTCGGGCAGCCAACGGGTCGCGCTGGGCTTCCGGCACGTGATTACCTTTTCGCCACCAGTTCGTGGTCACGCCTTCCTCCACAAACGCTCCCCAGAACGTTCTCGACTGTGATTGACACGGTCCCGCGGACGTCCTAGATTGCGAGGCACCGTATCGGCCCTCGGCGCTTGGGGGCAGGAGAAGAACGCCCGATGGCGAGAAGACTCGCGCCGGCCGACGTCGCCCTCCTTGCCGAGCTCGTCGGGTTGCGCTTCCCCACCGAGGACTTGGCGCCTCTGGCCGAAGCCCTCGATGCGCACCTCGCCTTCGTCGCGCCACTCCTGCAGGCCGACCTCGACGACGTCAACCCGTCTCTCACGCACGATGCGCGCTGGCGTGACTGACCTGGGCTCCGTGACGATCCGCGAGGCCTCGCGCCTCCTGCGGGAGCGCAAGCTGTCGGCGGTCGAGTTGGTCGGGGCGACGCTGCGCCGGATCGACGAGACCGAGCCGGTGGTGCACGCCTACGTCCATGTGGCGGCCCAGCAGGCGCTGGCCGCGGCGCAACGCGCGGACGCAGAGGTGCCCCGCGGTCCGCTCCACGGGATCCCCATCGGGATCAAGGATGTGCTGGCGACGCGCGACGCGCGCACGGAGGCAGGCTCGCGCCTCTTGGCCGGCTTCACCACGTCGCACGACGCGACGGTGGTGCGGCGGCTCCGCGAGGCGGGCGCCGTCATCATCGGCAAGCAGGTCACGCACGAGTTCGCGTGCGGCCAGGACGTCCCGCCCACCCGCAACCCGTGGAACCTCCGGCACTACCCGGGCGGCTCAAGCGCGGGCGGGGGCGTGTCGGTCGCAGTGGGTTCATCGTTCGGTGCGCTGGGGACCGACGCCGGCGGATCGGTGCGCAAGCCGGCGGCCGTCACCGCCACCGTCGGCCTCAAGCCGACACACGGCCGGGTCAGCGGCTGGGGCACGATCCGCGCGGCATCGGCACCGTCGCTGGACCACGTGGGCACGTTCACCCGCTCCGTCGAGGACGCCGCGTTGCTGCTGCAAGCAGTCGCCGGCTACGACCCAGCCGACCGGCGCACGATCGACGAGCCGGTGCCCGACTACCTGGCCGACCTCGATCGAGGCGTTGCCGGCCTGCGGCTCGGCGTGGCGCCCGGCTACTTCGCGGGTCCCGAGCTCCACCCCGAGGTCGGGGCCCTGGTCGAGGGCGCGTTCAAGGAGCTGGAGCGCCTCGGTGCGACGCTGGTGCCGGTCGAGCTGCCCGCCTTCCGCTTCACGCTGCCGGCGGGCTTCGTCATCCTCATGGCCGAGGTGGCGCAGCCGCACCGCCGCTGGCTCGTCGAGCGGCCGAAGGACTACGTGGCCGGGACGCGACGCCTCCTCGAGCTGGGCTCGCTCGTCCCCGCCGCGCACCTGCAGGCCGCGCATTGCGCGCGGATGGCGATGCGGGCCGAGGTGCAGGCGGCCTTCCGCCACGCGCGCCTCGACGCGATGGTGACGCCCACGCTGCCCATCACGTCGATGGCGCTGGACGAGATGGTCGTGGACCGCGACCTGCCACGCCTCATCCCCTTCACTCTGCCGTGGAACCTGACCGGGCTGCCCGCGCTCAGCGTCCCCTGCGGCTTCACACCCGCTGGGCTGCCGGCCGGCCTCCAGGTGGTTGGACGCCCGCTCGACGAGGCGACGATCCTCCGCATCGGCCATGCGTACGAGCAGGCAACGCCGTGGCATCGACAACGGCCGGCGCTCGCGGGCGCCGGCGCGCGCTGACAGGGAGGAGACCATGATCGACTCGAGTCGTCGCCAGTTCCTCGTGGGAAGCGCGGCCGCCGCCGCCACGCTCGCCTTGCCGGCTCCACACGTCCAGGCGCAGAAGAAGGGCGGTACGCTGCGCTTCATCCCTCACGCGGACCTCCGTGTCCTCGACGTGACGCGCTACACGGGATACATCACCAACCGCACCAATGGCTACCTGGTCTACGACACGCTCTTCTCGCTGGACGGCAACGGCCAGGTGAAGCCGCAGATGGTGGACAAGTGGTCGAGCAGCAAGGACGGCCGCAAGTGGAGCTTCACCCTGCGCGACGGCCTGAATTTCCACGACGGCCAGCCGGTGACCGCCGAGGACTGCGTGGTTTCCCTCAAGCGTTGGAGCCAGCGTGACCCGCTCGGCCAGTTCTTTATGGCGGCCACCGAGCGGTTGCAAGCGACCGACAAGAAGACGTTCGTGCTCGAGCTGGGCAAGCCCTTTGGCTTGGTGCTGCCGGCCCTGGCCAAGCCCTCCGCCGTCGTGCCCTTCGTCCTGCCCGCCCGCATCGCGGCCACGCCCGAGGAGGAGATGATCAAGGAGGCCATCGGGTCGGGGCCCTACAAGTTCGTGAAGGAGGAGTGGCAGCCCGGCCACCAGGTCGTCTACGTGCGCAACGCGGATTACGTCCCGCGCAACGAGCACCCGAGTGGCGCCGCCGGCGGCAAGCGCGTATACGTCGAGCGCCTGATCTGGCGTTACATCCCCGACCCGGCGACGGCCGCCGCCGCCCTCGAGGCCGGTGAGGTCGACATCTGGGAGCAGCCGCCGCTCGACTTCGTCCCGAAGATCGAGAAGAACCCGGACATCGCCATCGTCATGTACGACACTGTTGGCAACCAGGGCTGGATCCGCCCCAACCATCTCCAGCCACCATTCAGCAACAAGAAGGCGCGGCAGGCCCTGGTGTACATGGCGGACCAGCAGCAGTATCTGCAAGCTGCGGTCGGCCAGTCGAAGTACTTCCGGCAGAGCGGCGCGTATTTCGTCAGCAAAAGCGAGTACGGCTCGAGCGCCGGGGCGCCGGCCAAGCCGGACTTCGAGCGCGCGCGCCAGCTCATGAAGGAGGCCGGGTACGACGGCAAGCCGATCGTGGTGTTGGACCCGACGAACATCGCGATGCTCCACGCAGTCGCGCTCGTCACGGGCGACCTGCTGCAGAAGATCGGCTGCAAGGTCGACGTGCAGGCGATGGACTGGGGCACGCTGGTGGCACGCCGGGCCATGAAGACACCGGCGTCCGAGGGCGGGTGGAACATCCTGCACACCTGGTGGAGCGCGGCCGATATGGGATCGCCGGCACTGAACGCGGGCGTGGCCGGCGTGTGTGAGAAGGCGTTCTTCGGCTGGTACTGCAGCGAGCCGATGGAGAAGCTGCGGCGGGACTGGGTGGCGCAGACCGATCCCGCCAGGCGCAAGCAGCTCGCCGAGGAAATCCAGAAGTTCGCGTACGACGACGTGCCCTACGCGCTGTGGGGCGAGTTCGTCACGCCGGCAGCCACCCGGAAGAACGTCCGCGGCATGCTCGCGTTCGCGGCGCCGCTGCTCTGGAAC
>QHVJ01000532.1 GCA_003222275.1 Acidobacteriota bacterium
CGATAGAGCAGGTTCGGGAGCCCGGCATAGTCGGTGGGCGAGCAGGAGAGCCGCTTCCCCTCCGTCCCGCAGACCCGGTTGTTCTCGGGCGACCAGTCGAGGTAGTTGGCCACGAACAGGTCGAGGTCCCCGTCGTTGTCGTAGTCCAGCCAGGCGGCACCCACCGACCAGAGTTTCTTTCCGCCGGCTCCGAGCCCCGCGACGCCGGCTCGCTCGGTGACATCGGCGAACCGAGCGCCGCGTTCGTTGCGATAGAGGATATTGCGGTTCACGCCCGTCACGTAGAGGTCGGTCCAGCCGTCGTTGTCGAAGTCGGCGGCGGCCGCTCCCATCGAGTAGCCTTCGCCGCGGACTCCCACCCCCTCCGTGACGTCGCGAAACGTGCCGTCGCCCTGGTTGCGATACAGCCGGTTCCAGAAGCGCGGGTCGTCCTTCGCGAGCCCGGGGATCCGGGCGCCGTTCGTGAAGAACACGTCGAGCCGGCCGTCGTTGTCGAAATCGAGGAGAGCCACGCCGCCGAGGACCGCGTCGATCACCGGCTTATCGGGCGTGGTGCCGTTGTCGAGGACGAAGCCGATGCCGGACGAGGGCTGGCGATCCTCGAGCTGGATCCGGCCCGTGCGATCGTCGCCGGCCAGCCGCACCGCGGCCCAGAGAGCGAGGCCGAGGACGAGTCGCGAGAAGGTCACCTCGCGTCGCGGGCGAGTCCGGCGGAGGCGACGTACCACGCGGTCAACGACAGGCCCGTGGCATTCGCGTCGAGGGTGGGCTCGTTCGTCACGTAGTCCTCCTTGTCGTCGTGGTAGACGGCGCCCTCCGACTGGAATGCCGCGTAGGCGTCGGGCCGTGAGAGCTTGATCTTCTGCCCTGCGAAGGCGGAGAGGGGGACGGGGCCTTCGTCCCAGAAGCCGGTGAGCTCGATCCGCGCCAGGTCGGCGATCTGATGATGCGGAAACCGCGGCCAGGTCGTGCCCGCGCCGTTCACGAAACAGACGCTCCAGGGGTTGGCGCCCAGAAGGTAATCCCACTGGGCCTGGCCGAGCGAGAGGTATCGGCCGTCACCCGTGAGGTCGCGGTACCAGAAGGCCTGCAAGGCCACGCCCGCCATGTCGGGGGCCGACCCCCAGTGCAGCCGTTGGAGCGCGACGCGGAACGGATCGGCCGCCGCGTAGCCGCGCGCGGCCTCGAGGCCGGTCTCGAGGTGGCGCCTCGCTTCCGGCACGTAGGACGGATCGACGCGCGCGATCTCGTAGTGGGCCAGGGCGTGGGAGTCGGACCACGACAGCGCCGCCGCGCCGCCCGCCGCCCTCGCGAAAGCCCGCGCCTCTTGCAGGTAGGCGGCCTCTCCGGTGGCGCGGAACAGCGCCACCGCCGCCAGGGCCAGGTCGTCCTCGAAGCTTTGCTCCCGGTAGAACTCGGGGGGGTTCGACGGCTGCGCGAGCGGCCGCGCCTTGCCGTAGGCGTAGATCTGTCGCGCCGCCGCGAGGTAGCTGGCGGCCAGCGCGGTGTCGAAGTAGGGCTTTCCGGGGTCGTTCCAGATGACGGAGGCGAGCGCGAGCGAAGCGGCGGCCTTGCCGGCGACGTTCGCGCCGCGACCCGGCTCGCAGGCCCACACCGGCCGGGCTTCCTTGTCCTTCTCGGGCATGCGCCAGGTGCCGTGATCGCTGGCGTCGGAGACCTGGTAATAGAGGATGCCCCTCGGCGCGTCCCACAGCTTCAACATCCACTCGAGCCCGACGCGGGCCTCCTCGAGGAGATCGGGGACGCGGTTCGCGTCGTCGTCGGCAAAGGCATCGGGGAGGCGGAGATAGGTCGCGAGCATCAGGCTCGTCGCGTACCCCGACGTGATCAGGAACTTGATGTAGTCGCCGGCGTCGTGCCAGCCTCCGTCGGCTCGGACGAGGGTGCCGTCGGCCGGTCCTCCCCTCGCCACTGCGTCCTGTGTGTGGCAGGCGGCATGTCCTCGTGCCGGCCCGGCGCCGCAGCGCTGCACGCGGAAGAAAAGCAGGCTCTTCGCGAGGAGCTGCGCGTGCGCGTCCTCCGTGACCGGGAAAACGGGCGAGTCCACGCCTCCGATCCGGACGACGTATCTTCCCTTCACCGTGAGAGGGCTGAAGTCGAGCGCGTAGACGTGAGCGAACGGACCGTAGCGGCCGCGATCCGCGCCGACCCTTCCGGTGAAAGCCCTTCCCTGCCCCCAGCTCGTCCTGACGTCGAAGGTCTGCCCGCCGAGGTCCCGGTCCGTCAGGGCGAGCGCAATCTTCGTATCGCCGGGGCGGTACCCCACCTGGTTTACCCGCAAATGGAGGGCTCCGGGGAGGTCGGAGGCCCGTTCCGGCGCCCGCCGCCAGGCGCTCGACGCCAGAACGACGGCAAGGGCGAACGTGAAGAACCTGGTCATCGGTCAACGCATCGATCGATCCGGTGGGATCGTCAGAAGCCCAGGGAAAAGAGCAGCGCCGAGCGGACCTCCGACATCCGTTTCGGTCCTAGAGTCGTGATGACGGCGCCCCGCATCACTCGACCCAGAGCTGCTCCATCTCCCACGCACTGAACTCGCCGCGCTTCACCGGTAGGCGGCGGTAGCCGTCGCGATGTTTCTGCTCGAGCGATCGTTCGTGCAGGCGCCGCAAAGCGGCTCGGAGGGCTCCCCGGGCGAATGCGGTTCGGGTTGTCCCCAGTTGCCGGACGGTCGACTGCTGCCAACAGTTCGGCATCGAGCGTCATCTGCACGGTCCGCAGCCGTCTCCTCATGTCTGGACTGTCATCGCTAGGATGATAGACATGCATGGCGCCGTCAAACGCGGCCGCCTACGACCCCCGTCAGCGGATCGACGGGTCGGGGGGAAGGCCGAGCTTACGGTACAGCTCGCGCCGGCCCTCCTTGTCGTCCTCGATGATCTTGCGGGCGTAGCGGGCGACCTCCTCGGCCTGGGCCCGCGGCACCACCACGACCCCGTCACCGTCGGCCACCACCACGTCCCCGGGCAGGACGAGCACCCCACCGCACACGACCGGCCGGTTCACAGATTCGATCTCGTTCCGCCCCGGGCGGATTCCGCGCCCGGGCCGGCGGAAGTAAAGAGGCACTCCCTCCGTCTCGATCTCGTCGGTGTCGCGCGCGGTGGTGTCGGTCACGACGCCGACGGCGCCGTGCAGCTTCCACGACAGGATGTTGAAGGAGCCGATGGACCCGACGTCGGCCCGCTCCGCGTCGTCGATGACGAGAGCGCTGCCCTTGCGGAGCACGGCCTCGAACGGCTCGGACGAGAGCTTGTCGTACCAGTCCCCCGCCCAGTCGTCGTATTCCCTGGTCGGGCGCTTTCCCGCCTGCGCCCGGTTCGTGGGCACGTAGCGCGCCGTCACTGCGATCCCGATGAACCGGTGGCGGAAGGTCTTCGCATCCTTCCAGAGCGGCCGGATCTCCGGGTCCATGAGCCCCACGTTCTGCAGGCCCACCGCGTCCATGCCGTCCGTGACGTCGGCGACCCGCAACCCGTCGAAGACGGCCAGCAGCTTCCGGTCCTCCTCTTCCGAGAAGACGGTCGTCGAGATGAATCCCTTTCCCCGCCGCAGATCCGCGGACGGATCGGCCCCGGACGGGGCCTGGGCGTGGGCGCTCGCCGACGCGAGGACGGCCAAGCTCAAAGCGATCGCACGCATCGTCCACCTCCGGCGTTGGGCGCGGTGATTATAGGGGGGTTGACGCGCGGCCGGGGGCGTCGTAGCTTGGGTGCCTCATGACAAACCAACTGACGCGACGCGAATGGCACCGCCTCGTTCTGGGAGGGCTGGGCGCTTCCGCCCTGGCCTCCTCCGCACGCGGAGCGGGCAGCAAGATCGACTCGCGCTTCCAGGGCGTCCTCATCGGCGCCCAGAGCTACAGCTTCCGCGACCGCCCCCTCGACAAGGCGATCGAGGCGTACGCGGCGGTGCCGCTCGGGGAGGCCGAGCTCTGGCAGGGCCACGTCGAGCCCCGGCCCGACTTCGCGCGCTTCCAGCAGATGAGCGCGGCGGAGAAGGCCGAAAGCCGCGCGAAGGTCCGCAAGTGGCGGCTCGAGACGCCGCTGTCGCATTTCCACGAGGTCGGCGACAAGTTCCGCGCCGCCGGCGTGGACGTCTACGCCTACAACTACAGCTTCCAGGACGACTTCACGGACGCCGAGGTCGACCGCGGATTCGAGATGGCGAAGGCGATGGGGGCGAAGGTCATCACCGCCTCCGCCAACCAGAAGACCGTGCCCCGCATCGCCACCGCCGCGACCAAGCACAAGATGCGCGTGGGCATGCACAACCATTCGCGGATCGACCCCAACGAGTTCGCGACCGCGGAGGACCTCGAGAAGGCGATGGCCACCTCGGAGTACATCTGCACGAACCTGGACATCGGCCACTTCACCGCCGCCAACCAGGACGCGGTGGGCTTCCTCGAGAAGCACCACGACCGCATCGTGACCCTGCACATCAAGGACCGGAAGAAGAACCAGGGCGACAACATGCCGTTCGGCGAAGGCGACACCCCCATCAAGGAGG
>QHVJ01000259.1 GCA_003222275.1 Acidobacteriota bacterium
CTTCAATCGTTAGCCCTCCCCGCGTTCCATACAAATGCGTAGCCTTTTGACTGGAGACGAGCATGAATAGCGGTTCCTCCTGGCTTGGGGTGGGTGTCGCTGCCGTCGCCACCTGCGCCGCGCTCGCGACCCTGGTGCCCGTTGAGCGCGAAAAAGACGAAGCCCTGCGCGGGCGGACGCTCCTGAGCGGCGCCCTGCTCGCCGCGCACACCAAAGGCGGCGACCCCGACGGCGGAAGCGTGAGGGCAATTCCCGGCGAAAGCCGCGGTGACGGCTCCTGGGCGCTCGGCGCCGAAGAAGAACTCGCCGCGCGGAAGGCCTATCCGGCAGACGCCATCAGCCCCGATCAGACCGCGGCCGCGCAGCGCTCGTTCAACACGATCAAGATCCGCGGCAACCGCGGCAGCAAGAAGGGCGCGTTCCTCTGGAACTCCATCGGCCCGACGGTGGCCTTCCAGCCCGGCGTCCTCGGATTCACCGGCCGCGACCAGGTCACCGCCGGGCGGACCACAGCGCTACTCGTGGACCGCACCTGCAACCAGGGACGCTGCCGTGTATGGATCGGGGCGGCGGGCGGGGGGGTCTGGCGCACCGATCACGGGCTTCACACCAACAACCCCGGTTGGAAGTTCTCCTCCGCCGGGCTCGGCTCGAACGCATTCGGGTCCATCGTTCAGGACCCGACCGACGCCAGCGGCGACACGCTCTACGCGGGCACCGGCGAGCCGAACGCCTCCGCCGACTCCGAGGCCGGAGTGGGCGTGTTCAAATCCACCGACGGTGGCAAGACATGGAGCCTGATCCCGGCCAGCGCAGCTATCGCGAACACGCGCGGGATCGGCAAGATCGCGGTGGACCCGACCGACGGTCGGATCATCTACGTCGCCACTGCGCGCGCAGTGCGGGGCGTGACCTCCACCTCGGGGGGCGCGTACACGACGACGGGGACGGCGCCGCAGCCCAACATGGGCCTCTACAAGACCACGGACGGCGGCGCGAGCTGGACGCTCGTCTGGGATGCCCAGACCGCCGGCTCCGTCCGCGGCGTCACCGACGTGGAGATCGACCGCCTCGACCACACGACCGTCTACGCTTCGGCGTTCCAGCTAGGAATCTACCGGTCGTTGGCGGGCGGGCCCTTCCAGCAGGTCTTCGCCGGGCAGTCTCCGACGATAAATGTGGACCGCACCGAGTTCGCCCTCACGGTCAAGGACGGCAAGACGCGCATCTACGCGACCAATGGTGCTCAGGGCCCGAACGTAAGGCCCCCGCAGCCGTACTCCGCGCTCTTTCGCACGGACGACGCGTCGCTGCTCGTGCAGGGCAGCCCGAACGTCGGCCTCTGGAAGAAGCTCACCTCCAATGTGAACGGCGACCCCTATTACCCCACGTACAACTTCTGCACCGAACAGTGCTGGTATGACCAGGATGTGGCCACGCCGCCCGGAAGCCCCGACACGGTCTTCGTCGTCGGCTCCTACACCTACGTGGAGGCGGGGTTGCGCTCGAACGCGCGGGCGGTGCTCCGCTCGACCACCGCCGGCGAGCCGGACCCCGCGAACAACAACCGCACGTTCACCGACATGACCTGGGATACGCAGTCTCCCCCCTACGGCATTCATCCCGACCAGCATGAGATCGCGTTCCATCCCACGAATCCCGATATCTGGTGGAGCACCTCGGATGGGGGCATCGTGCGCTCGAGCGGGCAGTACGCCGACGCGTCCGCCCAGTGCGACTCGCGGCCGATCGGTGTCGCGAGCATGCTCACGTGCCACCGCCTGCTTTCGGCGATCCCGTCGCAGATCTACAGCCTGAACGAAGGGCTCGTCACCCTGCAGTTCATGAGCGTTTCCGTCAACCCCGACGACCCGACGGGAGAGGTCCAAGGGGGTACGCAGGACAACGGCACCTGGCTCTACACCGGCAGCTCGAACACCTGGACGCAGACCATCTACGGCGACGGCGGCACCTCCGGCTTCGACGTCGGCAACCCGGCCATCCGCTTCAACCAATTCTTCGCCGGCTTCGGCGACGTGAACTTCCGCTCCGGCGATCCGACGGCGTGGGTGGTCGTCACCGCTCCCATGCTGATCAGCGGCGAGGCGGTCAGCTTCTACTGGCCCGAAATCACCGACCCCGTCGTCCCCGGCACCATGTACACGGGCTTCCGCCACGTGTGGCGCACGAAAGATGACGGCGGCGACCAGGCGTTCCTGGAGGCGAACTGCGCCGAGTTCACGACCCCCGGCAACAAACCCGGCTGCGGCGACTGGGTCGCCCTCGGCGGCCCCCCGGCGGGGGGGGCCAACACCGCGGGAGACTTGACGGCCGCCGCCTTCGGCGACCGCGCGGGCGGCACCGTCGGACAGGTCGAGCGCGCGGCCGGCGACAGCGGGACGCTGTGGGCCTCGACGACCCTCGGGCGCGTCTTCATCACCAAGAACGCCGACGCCGAGCCAGCTACGAACGTCGTCTTCACCCGGCTCGACTCGCTGGTTGTGAACGACCCCAACCGCTTCGTCAGCAGCATCTACATCGACCCTGCGGACTCCAATCACGCGTGGATCTCGTACTCCGGCTACAACACCACCATCGGTTCCAGCGCGCCCGGCCACGTCTTCGAGGTGACCTTCACCCCCGGCTCCCCGGGCACAGCCGTGTGGGCGGACCGCAGCTACGACCTCGACGACCTCCCGGTCACCGATCTCGTCCGGGACGACTATGCCGGTGACCTCTACGCGGCGACGGACTTCGGGGTCCTGAGACTGCCGGCGGGACTGACGTCCTGGGAAACCGCCGGCACCGGCCTGCCGATCGTCGAAACGCCCGGGCTGACGATGGTCGCCTCCGCCCGCCGTCTGTATGCGGCGACCCACGGCATGGGCATGTGGTACATGAACCTGCCCTGAGGTCAGTCAGGCGGGCGGCTCAGGACCGGTAATCGGATGGGCGATCGCCGCCGGGGCGATTCTTGCGGCGGCCCCGGCAGCGTTCGTCCCTCCCTTTGGCGCGTGGACCCGGCTGCACGGAGGGGAGCCGATCCTCGTCCCCCGGGGCACCGGCTTCGAAGCGGCCGGCGTCTTCAATCCGGCGGTGATCAAGGACGGCGAGCGCTACGTGATGCTGTACCGCGCCCAGGACGCGAAGGGGACGTCGCGCCTCGGCATGGCGGTGAGCCGGGACGGGGTCCACTTCGCGAGAGAGCCCGGACCGGCGCTGGCGCCCGAAGCGGAGTACGAGCGGGGCGGCGGCGTCGAGGATCCGCGCCTCGTCAAGATCGGCGCGACCTTCTACCTCACCTACACGGCCTACGACGGCAAGAACGCGCAGCTAGCCCTGGCGACTTCCCCCGACCTGCGCAAGTGGGAGCGGCGCGGCGTGATCATGCCCGCGAACGTCGGTCGCTGGAACGTGAAGTGGACCAAGTCCGGGGCGATCCTCACCGAGCCCATGGGCGGTCGGTACTGGATGTATTACATGGCCGACGCCGCCGCCGGATCCGACCAGATGGGCGTCGCGTACTCGACCGACCTGCGGCGCTGGACGGAGGCGCTCGACGCTCCCGTACTGGGCCGGCGGCCCGGCCGCTTCGACTCGCGCGTCGTCGAGCCGGGCCCACCACCAGTAATGCTCCGCGAGGGTATCTTTCTCGTATATAACGGCGCCGACGACCGCCTCGTCTACCGTACCGGCTGGGCGCTCTTCGACCGCACCGACCCGACACGCGTGCTTGCCCGCTCCGACGAGCCGGTCTTCGCGCCGGAGCGGGATTGGGAGCGGGCCGGTCAGGTGCCGAACGTCGTCTTCGTGGAGGGCCTCGTCCGTGAAGGCCGGCGCTGGCTCTTCTATTATGGCGGCGCCGACAAGCACGTCGGCGTCGCCGAGGCTGTCATCGATAAGAGGAGACCGCGCCCGTGACAGTGTCCAGATCCCTCCTGATTGCCGGCTTCGCCGCCTGCTCATCCCTCGTCGCCGCCGCCGAGCCGGCCCTTCTCATCCGGTGCGGGCGGCTCATCGACGGCCGGGCCGAGCAGGCCGCGGCAGGCGTCGACGTCCAGGTCGTGGGCGGCCGGATCACCGCCATCGGCAAGGGACTTAGCGCGCCGCCCGGCGCGCGCACGATCGACCTGTCGAACGCCACCTGCCTGCCCGGCTTCATCGACCTCCACGCGCACATCCTCATCAATCCCGGCGACGTGCTCGCCGACTCGCTGCGCAAGTCGAGCGCGCGGAAGGCGCTCGAAGGCCTGCGCAACGCCCGGGTACGGCTGCAGAACGGCTTCACCACCCTGCGCGACCCCGGCGACGAGGACCTCTATTACTCGACGATCGAGATCCGCGACGCGATCGCCCGCGGCGATTTCGAAGGGCCGCGGCTGTTCGTCGCCCCCCACATGATCTCGTCCACCGGCGGGCACGGCGACTTCAACGACCTCGCCGCCGACCTGGCGATCCAGATCCCCAACGTCGTGGTCGACGGCCCCGATGCGATGCGGAAGGCCGTGCGCGAGGAGATCAAGCACGGCGCCGACTGGATCAAGCTCGCCGCCACCGGGGGCGTGATGTCGGCCGCCGATGACCCGCGCGCCCAGGCCTTCACCGACGAGGAGTTCCGGGCCGCGGTGGACGAGGCCCACCGCCACGGCCGCAAGGTCACCGTCCACGCCATCGGCGCCGGCGGCCTCAAGGCCGCGCTGCGGGCGGGCGTCGATTGCATCGAGCACGGCGTTCTCATCGACGATGAGGCGATCGCGATGATGAAGCAGCGCAACGTGCCGCTGGTGCCGACGATCTACGTGCTCGACTACATCATCGAGCAGGGCGAGAAGACCGGCATCCCCGCCGACCGCATCGCCAAGGCCAGGTCGTTACAGGCCGAGCGCGATCGCGCGATCCGCGCCGCGTTCGCTGCCGGCATCACGATCGCCTTCGGCTCCGACACGATCTTCCCCCACGAGACCGCCAACCGCGAGTTCGCGCGCATGGTGCGCCTGGGCCTGTCGCCGATGGGCGCGATCAAGTCCGCCACCGCCAACGCCGCGGGCGTGCTCGGAATAGAAAAGGATACGGGCACCCTCGAGGTCGGCAAGCGGGCGGACGTGGTCGCGGTGCCCCGGGATCCCCTCGGCGACGTGACCGCCCTCGAAAGCGTCTCCTTCGTGATGAAAGACGGCCGGGTCGTCCGGCCGGCGGCGGAAGAGACGCGTTGACGCGATTCTCCCGCGCGGCCGCCGCGATCGTCGCCCTCCTTCTGGCGGTCCCGATGGCGGGACTCCTGCCCCGCACGCCGTCGTCGCGGACGGTCGCCGAGGCCGGCGAGGCGTACCTCGACTTCCTGAAGCAGGACAGCCTCTACCTGCGCATGAAGTTGGGCCTGCCCATCGACCGCCTGCCCGACGTCTCCCTCGCCAAGGAGGAGGCCGACGCGCGCTTCGCCGCCCGCTGGCTCACGCGGCTCGGTGAGGTGCGTGCCTCCGACCTGGACGAGGACGAGACGCTGTCGCTCGACATCCTGCGCCGCCAGCTCGGGGCGGTGCGCGACGCCCCGCACTTCCACGGCCTGACCTTCCCCGTCACGCCGTATGCGTCGCCTTTCGGCCTCGTCAACCGCGCGTTCTCGACGTTCGCGATACCGGATGAGGGCGCGGCCAGGCGGTACGTGGCGCTGCTGCGCCAGATGCCCGCCTTCGTCGGCGCCGTGCGCGCCGAGCTCACGGCGCAGGCCGCGCGGGGCATCCGCATCCCGCGGGACGAGCTCGCGATCGCCGTCCCCTTCGTCGCCTCGCTCGCCGGCGACGCGCAGACGAGCCCGTACGCCGTCGTTGTGGAGAGGCTGGCCACCCTCCCTCCGTCGGCGGCCACCGCATTCCGCGCAGACGTCGCGGCGGTGATCGAAAAGGACGTGGACCCGCCGCTGCGTTCCCTGGTGGACTGGCTCGGCGGCGAGTATCGCGCCGAGGCGCCGGAGACGGTCGGCCTCGGCCAGTATCCCGGCGGCCCGGAGTATTACGCATGGCTCGTCCGTCTCCATACGACGATGGACGTGGCGCCGGCCCAGGTCCACCAGATCGGAATCGAGCGGGTCGCCGCCATCGACACCGAGATGAAGAGGGTCCGCGAGCGGCTCGGGTTCGCGGGCACCAAGCCGGAGTTCAAGGCGTTCCTGAAGAAGGACGCGCGCCTGTTCCCCCGCTCGCCGGAGGAGATCGGCGAGCGTCTCATGGGCCACATCCGGCGGATCGAGCCCAAGGTCGATGCGTTCTTCCTGCGCCGCCCCAAGGCGCCCTACGGCGTGCGGCGGCTCGAGCCGCAGCTCGAGCCCGGCCAGACCTTCGGCTACTACAATCCACCCACCGCCGCCGAGCCGGTCGGCTATTACTACTTCAACGGCTCGAGCCTGGCCGACCGCTCGCTGCTCAACGCCGCGGCTCTCATCTACCACGAGCTGGTGCCGGGCCATCACTTCCAGATCAACCTCGCCTATGAGAACCGGACCATCCCCCCCTTCCGGCGCGAGACGACCGACACGGCGTACACCGAGGGCTGGGGCGAGTACGCCTCGGCCCTGGCCGGCGAGATGGGCATGTACGAGGACCCCTACGACCTCTACGGGCGTCTGTCGATGGAGATGTTCATCACGCTGCGGCTCGTGGTCGACACCGGCATGAATGCGCTCGGCTGGCCGCGCGCGAAGGCCGTTGCGCTCATGCGCGAGAACCTGATGGAGACCGACACGCAGATCGAGACGGAATCGCTCCGCTACTCGTGCGACATCCCCGGCCAGGCCCTCGCGTACAAGATGGGCGCGCTGGAGATCCTGCGCTTGCGCGAGAAGGCGCGGACCGCCCTCGGCCCCCGCTTCGACATCCGGCGATTCCACGAAGCGGTGCTCGGCCGCGGCTCGCTGCCGATGACGACCCTCGAGCGACACATCGACTGGTTCATCGCGCAGGAGAAGAAGCGGTGAAGCGGCGCGCCTTCATGGAATCGGCGGGGGCGGCCGCGGTCGCCGCCGGTATCGCGGCCCGCCGCACGCACGCGGCTCCCGCGGGCGGCGGGTTCGACGTGGCCGTGGTCGGCGCGGGCGCCTTCGGTGCCTGGACCGCCTGGCACCTGCGCCGCGCCGGACGGCGCGTCGTCCTCATCGATGCCTACGGCCCCGGCAACAGCCGCGCCAGCTCGGGGGGCGAGACGCGCGTGATCCGCATGGGGTACGGGGCGGACGAGCTGTACACGCGCTGGTCGCAGCGGTCGCTCCGCCTCTGGAAGGAGCTGGCTGAGACGAGCGGCCAGAAGCTCTTCCACGAGACGGGCGTGCTCTGGATGGCTCGCAGTGAGGACCCGCTCACCCTCGCTACTCTCGCGACGCTCACCCGACTGGGCATCCGCCACGAAAAGGTGGCGCGGGCCGAGCTCGAATCGCGCTGGCCCCAGATCGCCCTCGGGCTCGTCACCTGGGCCATCCACGAGCCGGGCAGCGGCGCCCTGATGGCGCGCCGCGCGGTGCAAGCGGTGTCGGCGCAAGCGGCGCGAGAGGGCGTCGAAGTCCGGACCACAGCGATCCGGCCGCCGCGCGGGAAGGGCCGGCTGGGCATGCTCCCGACACGCGACGGTTCTACGATCAGCGCGGGCGCGTTCGTCTTCGCGTGCGGCCCGTGGCTGCCCAAGCTCTTCCCGGAACTTCTCGGCGAGCGCATCTTCCCCACCCGGCAGGAGGTCTTCTACTTCGGTCCACCTCCGGGCGACGCGCGGTTCGCCCCGCCCGCGATGCCCGTATGGGTGGATTTCGCCGAGGAGATCTACGGCCTCCCCGACATCGAGAGCAAGGGCTTCAAGGTCGCCCCCGACCGCCACGGCCCGTCCTTCGATCCCGACACGGGCGAGCGTGTGGTGAGCGCCGCGGGCCTCGCCGGCGTGCGCGAGTTCGTCGCCCGGCGCTTCCCCGCGCTCGAGGACGCGCCGCTCGTGGCCAGCGAGGTCTGCCAGTACGAGAACAGCTCAAACGGAGATTTCCTGATCGACCGCCATCCCGACTTCGACGACGTCTGGCTGGTGGGGGGCGGCTCCGGGCACGGCTTCAAGCACGGGCCCGCCGTCGGCGAGTACGTGGCCGCCCGCGTCGCGGACCGGGCTCCCGTCGACGCGAAGTTCAGCCTCGCCACCAAGCAGCGGGCGCAAAAGAGGACGGTCTATTGAGCCGGAGCGCGCTCGCCTAGCGCGGCGCGGCCCTCCCGAACGTCCATCCGCACACCAGCATGTATCCGATCTGGTCGTGGGCGCGCACGAAGAGGTCGGCGGGCAGGAGGCGCGCGCCGTCGGGCAAGGACGGGCCGCGGGCCGGAATCTCGAGCGCGCTCTGCCCTCGGTGCCTCAGGAAGGGCAGCGAGCCCGAAGCGCCGATGGCGCTCAGGTACGGCACCAGATCGGCATCGCTGACCTGGCTGAGATCGGCCAGGCCGCCGAGCGGCGACGCATAGCGCGTCATCCGGGCAACGGAGTTCGCGTGGTAGCGCAGCCCCGTCGTGACCGCCATGCCGCGCCATCGCAGCTGCGCTCCCGCGGCGATGTCGAGCGGCCCCGGTTCCCGGAAGGCATCCGTGCGGCCTCCGACCTCCGCGGCCTTGGTCACCTCGGCGACCAGGGCCACGTTCGGCGTGACGACCTGACGCACGCCGAGCCCGAGGCCGACCTCGCTGGGCAGCCGCAGGGGCAGGTCCGTCACGTTCACACCCGAAGGATCGAAGACGATCACGCGATCGCCCCACGCCGGCGTACCCCGATGCGTGTATGCGACCGAAGCGACGACGGACCGCGCGCGGCCTTCCCACTCGGCGGTGATTCTTGCGTGCTCGTCGATCGCTCCCGTCCCCGCGCCGCCCTGGAGGTCGGCGAGTCCCCAAGCCAGTGGAATCTTGATCTCGGCGCTCGCGGCCAGGCCGGGGACCAGGCCGGAAGATGCACGCAGGGTCTTCTTGACGCCGACGACCGCGTCTCCCGGCAGGAACTGGCTGATCTGGCTTCTCCCCGTTCGATTGACATATGGGATGGGCGCGTACTGAGGGTAGTAGGGCCGCTGCGGAACCGGTAGGCCGCGGGGGACGAGGATGTCGATCGGAGAAGGAAACAGCGTCGCCCGGGGTGAGACCGCGACGGCGCGGCTCACCACGGCATGACCATACGTCTCCAGCCCGGGCCGAAGGCCGGCGAGCCAGGCCGCGGAGAGGTCGACGACGTCCAGCCTCAACGGATCGCGGTCCTGGTTGTCGACGGTGAAGCCGGCGTTGAAGCGGCCGCGCTCGAGCGTCGAGGTGTCGGGCAGGGTCATGAGCCCGCTACCCGCGAGGGAGACCCAGGGCCGCATCGCGTCCTCCGCCGCGGCCGGCGCGCCCGCGCCGGCGACGAGCAGCCCGAAAACAGCAGTACGCCGAAGAACGAGGCGGGCAGCGTGAGAAATCATGGCGCCAATCCTACCAGCACGCGTCAATCGGGGAGGTTCATGTGCCGTAGCAAGGCTTTGAAGCGGGGGTCGGAGCGAAGCGGGTCAAAGCCCGGGTTGGCCTTGAGGAAGATCTCTGACGTGGACCGCTCCTCGTAGGCCTTTTCCAGCCACTCCATCCCTCGTTCCTGATCGCCGAGGGCAAGGTAGATGTTGGCTATCACCCAGGGCGGCACGTACTCTCGCTCTGACGTCGCCCGCAGCTCTGAGAGGATCCTCAGGGCCTCGACGCTGTTTCCTGACCTGGCATATCCACAAGCCAGAGCACTGCGGCGGCTCGAAGTCGGAGCGAGCGCAACGGCAGTCTGAAGCTCGGCGATAGCCTCTTTGTAGATCCCTTGATCCGTGAGGAACTGCCCCAGCTTCATCCGCACGAAGGCGAAATTCGGATCCATCTCCAGCGTCTTGCGATACTGCTCGAGGGCCTCCTGGTGCCGACCACCGAAGTGGAGCCAGGTTCCGAGATTCGCATTGATGATGAGTGACAATGGGTCGAGCTCGCGCGCGCGGCGCATTTCCGCAATTGCTTCGTCCATCCTTCCCAGGTATGCCCAGTGGATTGCGAGCCATTCGTGAGCAGTGGCGTAGCTCGGGTTCAGCTCGATCGCGCGCCTGTACTCCCTCTCTGCACCGGCCCAATCCCACTCGTAGAGGTCCTTTTCGTACGCGAGGGAGGTATGCGCCTCGGCCAGCGTCTCATCGAGCTCCACCGCCTTGAGCGCGGCCGCTTTCGCCTTGGGGCAGATGTCCAGAGGGCGGGCGCCCGCGTGGATACCGAGCAAGAGGTAGGAGTCGGCCAATCCGACGTAGGCCGGGGCAAAGTCGGGGTCCGCACGCAGAGCCTGCTGGAAGTATCCGATCGCTTCTTCGAGTCCCCGGCCGGTACGCTGGTTCCAGAAGAAGCGGCCTTTCAGATAGGCCTCGTGGACCTCGGGCTTGACCGGCCGCGTGCTCGCCAGCTGTGCCCGCTGCTCGGGAGTCAGATGAAGCCGTATCTCGTCCGCGACCGCCCGCGCCACCTCGGACTGGACGGTGAGCACGTCCCGGAGATCCCGCTCGTAGCTCTCCGCCCAGAGGTGGATCTGGTCCGCGGCCCGGATGAGCTGGGCACTCACCCGTATCGTGCTCCCTGAGCGCCGCACGCTTCCTTCCAGGACGTAGTCCACGTTCATCTCGCGAGCGACATCGGCGACGGTCTTGCGTGTTCCCTTGTAGGTCATGGCGGAGGTGCGAGCGATCACCCCCAGACGCTGCGGGTGCAAGCGGCCGAGCTGCGTAATCAGCTCCTCGGTCAACCCGTCGCTCAAGTATTCCTGTTCCTTGTCGCCGGTGAGGTTGTCGAAGGGCAGCACCACCAGCATCACCGGAGCAACGGTCGCATGCGCCCGGCGCCATAGGCCGGCCGCGGCCACGACCATCGTTAAAGAGAGCACTGCGAGCATGGCACCGCGCCCGGCGGGCCTGAGGATCCGTCGTGGCCCGAATGACGTAGGAGTTGGCGACCGCTCTTCGCCAGCCGGCGGCATCGGCTTGGGCTCATCGACGCCTCGGGCTGGAGCAGTCGTCACCTGCACGGGGGCGACGAAACGGTAGCCTCGCTTGGGGACCGTGGCGATGAACGACTCGTCCCCCTCTCCTCCCAGCGCCTTGCGGAGAACGGAGATGTTGCGGGCGAGCCCGCCCTCCTCCACGAAGGTGTCGGGCCAGACCTCCCGCATCAGGTCTTCCTTCGGCACGAGCTGCCCTGCGGGTCCTGCCGGTAGAGGAGTTGCTCGCGCTCGTCGAGCCGGTAAGGGCCGAAGGTGTAGACGGGAGCCAAGGTCGTAGCTGCGGATTCTAGGTCGACCCTCCACGAACCGTCAAAGTAGCCGTCACTCGGGCGCAAGTCGTTCTCTACGAATGGGATCTCATGACGGGAGAACTTCTTCCACGTTTTGTAAGCATTCCGGAAGGACTTTCCCCACCAGGCGGCCGTAACTTCCACGTGTTGCGCCCCGGAAAACGCGGTGCAGCCGACGGCGCCTGGTCCCCTGGCCCAGCGCCGATCTGAAAGGAGCCGAAGATGAAACCGAAGCACCTCATGGGTCGCGCCGCCGTCGGTGCCCTGGTTGCGGGTCTATTGACCTCTGCCTTGGAGGCGCAGACGTTCTTTCCCTCCGGCGTCGGGTCACAGACACAGATCAGTGGCGCCGCCGGCCCGAATACAGGGCTCTGTATTCCTCCGACCAAGAGCTTCGGTCCCATCATCAGCAGCGGCGACGGCGCGTTTCGCGCCGACGGTGCACGCGCGATCATCACCGAACACGGCTCGACCGTGAACACCCAGGCCTTGGCCAACGTGCGAACCGGCAAGCTGTCTGTCTCGGTCGCCAACATCGTCATGGCCTGCGATGACATCTCCACCGGCCAGGCCTCCGCCCGAATCTCCGACTCCTATACCGTCACCTCCGACAGCCTGCCGCCGGGCACACCTGTGGAGGTGAAGCTCAAGTGGTCGATGAACGGAGAATTCGCGCGCCAGGACCTTCCCGGCGTCAACAACGGGTCTGCAAAGCTGAGCGTTTGGCTGAGTCTCGATGGCCGTTTCGGGATTGATTACCTGCATCAGCAAACCTGGGCTTCCAGCCAATACCACGCTCTGAGGGACGCGAATACGGTGGACATCGGCGCAATCTATCAGTCCCTCGCTGGCCATCCGCTGCGGGTCGGCGATTCCTTCCAGGTTGCCGCGGAACTCATGGTGACCTCCTCGACGGGGAGAGAGCTCCCGAACCTACAAGGCGACTTTTATTCCAACGCTACCTCCTATCTCACTCCGTATGCCGACACCGAGGGCGCGTCTCTCAGTGGCAAGGGCCTCCAAGGCTGGAAGTCCACCTTCGCGCAGTGGGAGGTCAAGCACTGTCCGCCGTACGTGGTGTTGGGACCCCCCGGCTTCCCGCCGACGCGGACGGCACAGATGGCCATCATTCCCGCTCGGTACAAGGACGGTACCGGCAGGCTTTCCATAGACGAGATCGCCGAGTCCGCCGAGTATCTTCGCGACTACTACTATCAACAGTCAGGCTGCTCGGTGCGAATAGAGCCCTATGTCGTCAGCAGTTCAACCGATCCGACCCGCTTCGATGATGGCTGGCTGGAGCTGCCGCTCACACTCGCCCAGTACGTGGCGATCCCGGACACCACCCCCAACTTCACCGTTCAGGCGACGACGGTGTGGCTCGATGCGTATCTCGCGGCGGCGGCCGCAGACCCGGACGGCTTCCTGGCGCGACAGCAGCTCGGCTTCTTCGACACCGTCCTCGTCATCGACGGCTCGAATTCCTATCGTTCGCGCGCGCTGATGTTGAACGATCTCGCGCACAGTCTTCCGGCGCAGGCTCTCACCGACTTCTGGCTGTCGGTGATCGTGCGGGGTGCCGCGTCGATCATCACCGGCAATCCCGAGTTCAGCCTGCTTCCCGAGGCTCTGTTCCGGCAGGGCGCGATTCTCACGAAGGATGACCTTCGCACCTGGGCCCATGAGTCGGGCCATGCCCTCTTCAGCTTCTGGGACTACTACGGATTGACCGAGTTCACCGTGAACGGAATGGTTGGGACGTGGGACTTGATGGGCTTTGGAGATGACCTGCTGCCGCCGAGCCCGATAATGGCCTACAACAAAGCGAACGCCGGCTGGATCACGTATCAGGACGTTCCGGTCGACCAGTACGGAGACTACGCGCTCACCGCGACCAAGGATCTCACCTACGGCCAGAGCGTCTTGCGCGTCAAGCCGCAGCGGGGGGTGAACGACTGGTTCATCGTCGAGCGTCGCGCTCCTCCCGATGACGTCGCCCTGCCCGATTTGCATCAGGCGGTCATGCCTCCGTGCCACAAGTTCGGCAACCAGCGCATCGGTACCACGAGCTCCTCGGCAACATTCACGTACCGGAATCGCTCTGCGGTCTTCGTCGCGGCCCCGAGCGTCGCGATCACGCCGTCCGGCGCCTTCGCTCTGGCTGCGAACGACTGCAATCAACTGCTGCAACCGGGGGCCAGCTGCACCTTCCAGGTGGCTTTTTCTCCCAGCGCGACCGGGTCCGACAGCGCGGATGTCGTGGTCACGGGCGGGCCCGACACCGGCCATGCAAGCCTCAGCGGCATGGGCGTAACGAGCGTGCCCGACTTCAGCTTCTCGCCTACGACGCTGAGCTTCGACTCCCAACCGGTCGGTACCGGCAGCCCCGACCAGACGATCACCGTGACGTACAACGGTGCGGCGCCGGTCTACTTCAACCTGTTCACAACTGGCCGCGATCTCAGCGACTTCAGGGTCAGCGACGGAACGTGCAAGCGCCTCGCGATCATCGACCCCGGCACGACTTGCACGATATCCGTCCGCTTCGAGCCGACGCAGCGCGATCGCGACGACCTGGAAGCGCGAGGTGGGCTGCGCGCGGCCAGTGTTTCCAGCCTTGGCACCAACGAGGGTGTCATCCTGAGCGGTTTCGCGACGCCCGCGCCCGGGGTGCTGCTCTTCGCCAAGCGCGAGATCCGAAACGGCATTCCGCCACGGATCCCTTCCTGCGGCAGCATGCCCTCGGCCCTCCGGGCGACGTTCCAGACCCTCTTCGGGCACGAGATCGGCAGCTGCCTCGACAAGGTCACGAATCCAAAGCAACCCCTGAACTCAGTGGAGAGCTTCACGCTCCTGGCCGGTACCAGCTTCGAGGACCCCGAAGCAGGAGTGGACTTTTCGCTGAGCAACGACTTCGTGCTCTCGATTGCCAAGAACGATCCGAAGGGCACGAACCAGTCCTCGCTGCAATCGAGCATCGACGTCCCCGACGATTCCTCCGCTTCGGCGGGCATCGCGGCCGCTGACAGGTCCGCCACGGTGGACCTGCACATCTACACCTCGGACGGCCGGCACATCGGCACCGATTCCTCGACACTGCGCTTCGAACTAGGTGTACCTCAGGCGCGCGCCGGCGGAATGGGCACGTCCGCGCAGTGGATCTCGCTGCCCGACACGATCTCAGCCACCGCGGTGATCGATGCTTCGGGTGTCTTCGCCGACTTTGCCGCCCTGGGCCTCACGCCCAACGTGAAGGCGACCTTCACCCTCGTGCATTACGACGAGGCCGGCAACGCCACCGAAATGGAGCCGGTCACGTTCGTGGCCACCATGGACAAGCCGGTCAGTGACCCCATCCCGCTCCCCACGCTGGACAAGACTGCTCCAACCGTCCACTGTCCGGCCGACTTTGCCCGACCCAACGATCATGGCCTGGCGGGGGCGGTCGTGACGTATTCGGTCACGGCTACCGACGACCGATCCGATGTCACCGTCATCTCGTCTCCCGCGTCGGGCTCCTTCTTCCCGTTGGGCGCCACGACCGTCACGGCCACCGCCACCGACGCCGCCGGAAATGCGGCCGGCTGCTCCTTCACGGTGGCGGTGAACGACACCGAACCGCCCGTCCTCACGGTGCCTCCGAGCCTGACGGTGGACGCGACCAGCCCGGCGGGGACTGTCGTCTCCGATGCGCAGCTCGGAAGCGCGAGCGCCACCGACAACAGCGGCCTGGTCATCGTGGTGACTCGTGGAGCGATTCCTCCGGGTAACCTCTTCCCGGTCGGAGCCACGACGATCGCGTATACGGCCCCTGATGCTTCCGGCAACGTGGCGACGGCGCACCAGACCGTCACCGTCCGTCCGTTCACGCCTCCCACCAATACTGCCTGCACGGCGTCCGGCGCCGGCTGGATCGACGCCGCGCGGCCCAAGTACTTCGCCTTCGCCGTGCGCTATCACACCGGTTGGAGCGCACCGCAAGGTGGGGTCGTCTACGCCGACACCAGGGCCAACCGGTATCTCCAGTCGATCACGATCACGCGGCTCACCTGCGCCGGCACGCATGCGGAGATCGCCGGCACGGCGCTGACGCTCGCCGGGACCGTTGCGTTCACGATGCAGGTCGACGACCGCGGCGCCAGGGGAGTGGGTGACCTGTTCGCGATCCAGTGGCCTGGCTATCAAGCCTCCCGCCCGGTCGCCACGGGCGACATCGTCGTCCAAATTCCGTAGGGAGGAGGTGAACCATGAAGGCTCTTGATCGTCTCCGGCCGTTCCGGCGCCTCGCGCTCGTCATCTCGACCGCGCTCGCGCTGGCCGTACCGAATACCCGGGCCGACTCGTTCCTGCCGCCGATCATCGTGAGCGCCACGACCAGCGGTGACAACATCACCATCCGAGGCTTCAACTTCGGCGCGCGTCCGCCGCGCGTGATGCTCAACTCCACCGAGCTTCTGGTCACCGGCTACGTCACCGACGAAGTCGTGGCCCGTCTCCCGGTCGGCCTCCCGCCAGCCAGCTACCTCCTGGCCGTCTATCGCGCGCCGAGCTATGGCATCTTCGGCGTGTTCATCGCCACGATCGGCGCCATCGGTCCGGAGGGCCCGCAAGGGGTCAAGGGGCCTAAAGGGGACAAGGGCGACGCCGGTCCGCAAGGACCCCAGGGGCCTCCGGGTTCGCAAGGGCCCCAAGGCGCCATCGGCCCTCAGGGGCTTCCCGGCGCGCAGGGGCCGGCCGGACCCGCAGGCACGGGAGGATTGCCATCCGGGGCGGCGGTGCTCGGGGCCCCCGCAGACGCGGCGCTGGCGGGCGCCGGGTTCATCGACTCCGGGTCCGTCAGTGAGTCATGGACACCCTTGGCGATCACGGGGGCCGCATCCGCACGAACGAGGCACTCGGCAGTGTGGACGGGAATGCGAATGCTGATCTGGGGCGGAGGCGATGCCACAGGGCTCACGAACACGGGCCGCCAGTACGACCCTTCGACCAACACCTGGATGCCGATGACGACGGTCGGCGCGCCGGCCGGACGCATGCTGCACTCCGCCCTCTGGACCGGCTCCCGCATGCTTGTTTGGGGCGGAACGGACGCAAATCTTGGAAAGACGAACACGGGGGCCGTGTATGACCCCGGCGCCGACACCTGGACGCCGATGACCACGGTAGGGGCACCAACGGGACGCATCTCGCACTGCGCGGTCTGGACGGGTTCGCGCATGCTCGTCTGGGGCGGAATCGATGCCGCGGGCATCACGGACACCGGTGCGCTATACGACCCGGCCACCAACACCTGGACCACGATCTCGACTACCAATGCGCCATCCGCGCGATGGGGCCATTCCGCGGTCTGGACTGGATCGCGCATGATTGTCTGGGGTGGATTCGAGTTTTCCGCGGTACCGAACAACGGGGGGCAGTACGATCCGATTACCGATGCTTGGACGTCGATGACGACGGTGGGCGCCCCGCCGGGCCGCGCCCGCGGCGCGGCGGTGTGGACCGGCTCTCGAATGCTGATCTGGAGCGGATCCGTTGGCCCCGGCGTTACGAGCACCGGCGGTCAATACGATCCTGCAACCGACACATGGATGGCGATGACCCCCCAGGGCGCGCCGCTGCCGCGCCAAGAAAGCGACGCCTTCTGGACGGGCACGCGCATGCTGGTCTGGGGGGGAACCGACGGCAACAACCTGCCCGCGAACGCCGGAGGCCAGTACGACCCGGCGACCGACCTTTGGACGCTGGTCACGACGAGCGGAGCGCCGGCTGCCGCAGAGACGTCCACGGCGGTGTGGACGGGCTCGCGAATGTTGGTATGGGGAGGAAATACCTCGTCGGGCTACACGAACGTCGGCGGGGCTTACAGACTTCTCGACCTCTACGTGAAGAATTAAGGAGGATCGTCATGCTGCCATTCCTTCCTTGCTGCTCCGCGCGGTCTCCCCGCTTGATTGGTCGCTTGCTTGCTGACATTTATTCAGTCAACTCGTCCCGGGACGAGTCCGTTGACGGCCAGTGGCGCAAACCTCCCCTTGCTCGCGCTGAGCATCACCGGCGTCGTGCTCGTGGCCGGCGTCCTGTCCTACGTGCTGCTCATCTCGCAGAGAGTCGAGATGACGGAGACTATTCCAGCCCAATGAGGGCGCGCCGCAGCCGCCGGGCCGACTCCGCTAGAGACGGACGCAGGTAGGCCGCGGCCTCACGGGGTCCGCGTCCGAGTGGCCCCTCCGCGCCGGGCTCGACGCGGAGCGTGACGCACACGGGACCAACGCCTTCGAGAATGAACGGCAAGGCCGTCTCGTACGCCGTCGCGTCCGCGAAGGCGTGCACGCGTGAAAAGCCCGCAGCGCGGGCCATGGCCGCGAAGTCCACGCGGCCGGCTCCCGGTATCGCCTGATTGCCGGTGAGCTCGTACGTGTCGTTCTGGAGCACGAAAAGCACGAAGTTCGTCGCGCCCGAGGCCACGATCGTCACGAGCGTGCCGAGGCTCATGAGCATCGAGCCGTCCCCGTTCAAGCAGACGACCTTGCGCTGCGGTTGCGCGAGGGCGACGCCGAGGGCGAAATCCGCGGCGTGTCCCATGGCACTGT
>QHVJ01000260.1 GCA_003222275.1 Acidobacteriota bacterium
CCTTGCTGACTCGGTCTCCGTCCTCTGCGGGCTCTGCGCGTTCTCTGCGGCCTCTGCGTGGAGAGGCAACGCGGCTATTCGAAATTCAGGGCCTGGACGGGGTCCATGCGGGCGGCTTTGAGGGCGGGGTAGAGCGAGCCGAGCAGGCCCCCGGCGATGCCGAGCGACGACGCGATCAGCGCCCATTCGCGGCTCAGGTCGATCGACAGCGTGGGGAAGACGCGGGGCAGCCCCCACCGGCCCGCCATGGCGAGGATGATGCCGACCACCACGCCGGCCAGGCAGATCAGGAAGCTCTCCACGATGACGAGCTGGACGACCTTGCCCTGGCTGGCGCCGATCGCGCGCAGGATGCCGATCTCCCGCGTGCGCTCGATGATCGTGGTGTACATCGCGAGCAGCACCACGAGGAACGAGATGACCACCGCCATGCCGGTCAGCGCCTGCTTGAACTGCTGCAGGCCCACCGCGTTGTCCTGCATGACCTTCGACACCTGGGCGATCGGCGTGATCTTGTGGCCCTTGAACTTCTCCTGCAGCGCCCTGGCCAGCTTGTCCGCCTCGTTCGCCGACCGGCCCTTGATCAGGAAGAACGAGGCCTTGTCGGGCGTGCCGATGGCGTCCTGCACGTCCTCGAGGCGCGCGTAGAGGCGCCCGCCCGCCCCCGCGCGCGTGATGCCGGCGAGACGGAACTCGTGGTTGAGCATCGGCAGCATGTCGCCGACGCGCATGGCGGTGGCCTCGGCGAGGACGGTATCCATCACGAGGTCGTACGGCTGGGAGAGGGGGCGACCCTCGACGAGGTCGAACCCGCCCGAGATGCGGGCGTAGGTGGGATAGTCGATGGCCCACAGGTTCACCGCCCGCGACTCGCCCTTGATCTTCGCGACCAGCCAGTTGAGGACCGGGGTGACCTCCGTGACGCCGTCCACCTGCTTGATGAGATCGACGTACTGCATGGGCATGACGGCACTCGTCGCGCCGAGGATGAGCGATGCGTCGGGGGGCTGGAAGAGCACGTCCGCGCCCACGTTCTGCAGCCGCTCGGCGATGTCGCCCAGGGTGCCGTTGGCCATGCCCACGAGGAGCATCACCATCGCCACCTCGACCGCCACCGCCAGCACCGACACCGCCGTCCGCGTCTTGCGGTGCATCACGTTGGCGGCGGCGAGGTTGGCCATGAAGTCGGTGTTGACGCGAACGACCGATGATATCATCGGCGGATTCCAGGGGAATTGGTCGCCAGGGGGCTTCGCAGCATGAACAGGGTCATCAGGCGGGCGCACCGGCTGGCGAGGGTGGTGGCCAAGGCGATGTGGGCCCTCCTCGACCGCCGCCATCCCATCCTCGCCCAGGTCGTGCCGATGCGCCGCTGCAACCTGGCCTGCGCCTACTGCAACGAGTACGACTCGACCTCGCAGCCGGTGCCCCTCGCGTCGATGCTGGCCTGGCTCGACAAGCTCGCCGACCTCGGGACGTCGATGATCACGGTGAGCGGGGGAGAGCCGCTCATGCATCCCGGCCTCGACGCGATGATCGCGCACATGCGGCGGCGCGGGATGGTCTCTTCGGTCATCACCAACGGCTACTACCTCTCGCCCGAGCGCATCCGCCGGCTGAACGCGGCGGGACTCGACTACCTGCAGATCAGCATCGACAACGTCGAGCCGGACGACGTGTCGATGAAGAGCCTGCGGCTGCTCGAGCCGAAGCTGAAGTGGCTGGCGGAGCTGGCCGAGTTCAACGTGAACGTCAACTCCGTGGTCGGGGGCGGGATCAAGAACCCGGAGGACGCGCTGGTGGTCGCCCGCCGCGCCCGCGAGCTGGGCTTCACGAGCACGGTGGGGATCATCCACGACAACCAGGGCCAGCTGCGCTCGCTCGACGAGCGGCCGATGGGCGTGTACCGCGAGCTGCAGGGCATGGGCAGCCGCGGCGACACCAGGGTCAACCGCCTCTTCCAGGACAACCTCGCCCACGGCCGGCCCAATCGGTGGCGGTGTCGCGCGGGGGCGCGATATCTCTACGTCGACGAGGGCGGCCTCGTCCACTACTGCTCCCAGCAGCGCGGCACTCCGGGCATCCCCCTCGCGCAGTACACCGTCGACGATCTGTGCCGGGAGTACGACACGCCCAAGGGATGCGCACCCTACTGCACGGTCAACTGCGTGCAGAGGGTGGCGCTCTTCGACAACTGGCGCTCCCCCCAGAAGGCCGCGCCGATGCGCGCCCGCGGAGCCGACGTGCCGGCCGCGGTGCCCGGGGCGTCCTCCGCCAGCGATCGCGCCCTGGCCAACTGAGCTTGGCCGAGCGGCGGGCCCTCGTCACCGGCGCCTCCAGCGGCATCGGCGAGGCCTTCGCGCGCGCCCTCGCCCGCCGCGGCGCCCGTCTCATCCTCGTCGCCCGGCGGGCCGACCGGCTGTCGGCGCTCGCCCGGGAACTGGGCGGGAGCGACCAGGCCGACTTCGTCGCCCTCGACCTCGCGCGGCCGGACGCGGGCGCGGCGCTGGAGGTGGAGCTCGGCCGGCGTGGTGTGGAGGTGGACCTTCTCGTCAACAACGCCGGCGTCGGCCTCACCGGTCGCTTTGACGAGCTGCCGCGGGAGCGGCTCCTCGCGATGGTCGACCTCAACGCGCGCGCGGTGGTGGAGCTGACGCGCCGCTTCCTGCCCGGCATGATCGAGCGCAAGCGCGGCGGAGTGATCAACGTCGTGTCCACGTCGGCCTTCCAGCCCGTGCCGTTCTTCGCCGTGTACGCGGCGAGCAAGGCCTTCGTGCTCTCGTTCACCGAGTCCCTGGCCGGCGAGCTCCAGGGCACGGGCGTCGTCGTGCAGGCCCTCTGCCCCGGCCTCACCGAGAGCGAGTTCCATCACGTGGCGGGCACCGACCGCGTGCCGTTCACGCGCACGCCCGCCATGCGGGCCGAGGACGTCGCCGAGCGCTCGCTCGACGCGCTCGCGAAGGGGAAGCTGCGGGTGATCCCGGGCTGGCGCGATCGGATGCTGCTGCGGGCGCAGTCCCTCGTCCCCCGCGCCGTGGTGCGGCGGGTGGCGGGGGAACTATTCCGCCCGCGGGGGGAAAATCGTTAGGAAGACTGGTATCATAGGCGCTTATCCCCAGGGTTTAGGCGTGGACTCCCCGCTCGGATGCGGGCGAACGGAGAGGCAAATCATGGAGGCGGCCCACAAAAAGGAAGAGCGCAAGTCGGTTTTCAGCGACTACGATTACAGCAACTTCTACTATGGCGCTGGCGACGACCCGGTCAACCTTCTCGGACCCTTCCGCGAGTGGTACCAGGAAGCCAAGCCCAACGGCTATTACCTCTACAGTGAGCCGCTCTCCTCGGCGCCCGCGACCCACGTCCAGGTCCGCAACGGCAAGACCGGCGCCGTCCACGATCTACTGAACCTCGCCTCGTACAACTACCTCGGCATCTCCTACCGCGAGGAGGTGAAGCAGGCCGCCATCGAGGCCGTGAACAAGTACGGGCTGGGCGCTTCGGGCTCGCCCATCCTCTCCGGCACCTTCGACATCCACGAGGAGCTGGCGCGCGAGGTGGCCTCGTTCAAGGCGAAGGATGCGGCCATACTGTTCCCCACGGGCTACAGCGCCAACGTCGGGTTCATCTCGAGCATCATGCGCTCGGGCGACACCATCTTCTGCGATCAGTACTCCCACGCCTCGATCGTCGACGGGGCCATCCTCGCGAAATCGAAGACGGTCTTCTTCCGCCACAACAACCCCCTCGACCTCGAGCGGAAGCTCGGCGGCGTCCGGGGCAAGAAGCTCGTCGTCGTGGAGGGGGTCTACTCCATGGACGGCGACGTGTGCGTGCTGCCCGAGATCGTCGACGTCGCCAAGAGGCACGGGGCGCGCGTCCTGATCGACGAGGCGCACTCGACGTTCCTCTTCGGGGCCAATGGCCGCGGCGTGGCCGAGCACTTCGGCCTCGACCAGGAAGTGGACTTCCACCTGGGCACGTTCTCCAAGAGCCTGGGCGGACAGGGCGGCTTCGTGTGTGGAGGCCGCGACCTCATCGACTACGTCAACGCCTTCGGCCGCTCCCGATTCTTCTCGTGCAACCTGGCCCCGCCGCTGGTGGCCGGCTTGCGCGCGGGCCTCGCCATCGTGGAGGGGGAGCCCGAGCTGCGGGCGAAGCTGTGGAGCAACGTCGCCTACATGCGCCGCCGGTTCGCGGAAGAGGGCATCGACATCGGCAAGTCCACGTCCCAGGTCATGCCCGTCCTCGTCAACAACGACGCGAAGGTCTTCGCCGTCGCGGAGAAGATCCAGGACCGCGGCCTGTACCTGCAGCCGGTGACGTATCCGGCGGTGCCCAAGCACAAGTCGCGCCTCCGCATCTCGGTCTCCGCCGCGCACACCGAGGAAGACCTGGAGCAGGCGGTGAGGGTCATCGCGAGCGTGCTGCGGGAAGAAGGGATATGTCGCTGACGCGTTACGGCTACCGCAACGCGATCAGCGGCTTCTTCGAATTTCCGACCGACAACGCCCGGCGCATCCTGCCCGCGGGGCTGGAGCCGGTGGAGCTCCATCACGGCACCAGCATCTTCTCCATGACCGTGTTCGATTTCACCGAGAGCGAGGTGGGCGCATACGGCGAGGCCGTGATGTCGGTGATCGTGGTTCCCCTGGTCAAGCCGGGCGAGCGCCTGCCGAAATCGGCCTTCTACCCGTACCTCGTGGCCACCACCACCAGGGCCGCCCGCGAGCATGCGATCGAGCGCTGGCACCTGCCCCATTGGATGGAGGACGTCGAGATCGCCTTCGAGCCGCAGGGCAACCGGCTGACGGCCAAGGTGGCCGCCGACGGCGCCCCGGTGGCGGAGATGGCGGTCGGGGACTACTCCTGGAACCCGGTGTCGCACCTGTACCAGTCCTTCATGCGGGACGGCGACAAGAGCTATCTCGCGAGCATCACCATGGAGGGAGAGCAGAGCGAGCACGAGGAGGAGACCGGCCGCGTGCGCCTCCACGAGCACGCCTTCAACAAGGACCTCGCCGTCTCCGAGGTCTACGACGTGCCCTTCCGCGAGATCTGGATGCGCAACGGCGCCCAGACCTTCCAGCCCCTGGTCCAGCTCGAGACGGCCTGACGCCGCTCCGCCGTCCGCCTTGGCCGAGCCCCTCTACGTCGTCTTCAATCCGCAGTCCGGCAAGGGCCGGGGCGGCCGGCTCGTGCGGCCGGTGCTCGAGGCGCTGTCCGCGGGCGGCGCCTCGGCGGAGCACGGCCAGACGAGCCGCGCGGGGGAGGAGGCGGAGCTGGCCCGCGCCGCCGTCGCCCGCGGCTTCCGCACCATCGTCGCGGTGGGGGGCGACGGGACCTGGAGCAACGTCGGCAGCGCGCTCATCCGCTCCGGCCGGCCGGTGCGCCTGGGCCTCGTCCCCGCCGGAACGGGATGCGACCTGGCCAAGTCGCTGGGCATTCCCGGCGGCGACGTGGCGGCGTGTGCGCGGATCATCCTCGCCGGCCACAGCCGCACCATCGACGTGGGCCGCGTCCTTCCCGACGACCGGTACTTCCTCAACGTGGCCGGCTTCGGCTACGACATCGCGGTGATCGAGGACTCGTGGAACGTGCGCTGGCTGGGGGGCAGCGCGCTCTACCTCTATTGTGCCCTCCGGCAGATCCACCGCTTCCCCGGCTTTCCGGTGGAGATGGCGGCGGAGGGCGAGGCGCCCGTGCGGCGGGAGCTGCTCATGCTCGTGGTGGCGAATGCGCGCGTGTTCGGGGGCGGGTTCCGGATCGCACCGGGAGCCGATCTGGCCGACGGCGCGCTCGACGCCAGCGCGTTCGCGAACATGGGGGTGCTCCGCCGCCTGCAGACCCTCGTTCGGCTGTTGCGCGGCACCCACCTCGGGACGGCCGAGGTGGCGGCGACCCGGTCGCGCTCGTTCCGGCTGCGCTTCGATCGGCCCCCCGCCTACGAGACCGACGGCGAGTGGAACCAGGCCGTCGCCCCCGAGCTGCGCATCGAGTGCGTGCCGCGCGCCCTCGAGGTCCTGGCCCCGCCGGAATGATGGGCAGGGTCGTCGCGGGGACCCGCAGCGCCGCGGCCGTCTCGGCGGTGATCGTGTGGATCTGGCTGGGCGGCATCTACCAGCGCCTCGTGCTGTGGCCGGCGGTCACCCTGCTTCCCCGGCGGCGGCGGGCGCTCGTATCGGCGCACATGCGCGTCATGTCGCGCGGGATCCTGGCCCTGCTCGCGCTGGGCGGCGCGCGGGCGGTGCGAGCGGGCCGCGTACCGACGGACGAGCCCGTCCTCGTCCTCATGAACCACCAGAGCCTCGTCGACATCCTGACCCTCAGCCTCCTCGGACGGCCCTACGTCCCCTGGTTCGTGTCCCGGCGCCGCTACGGGCGCTTCGTCCCGACGATCGCGTTCTGCCAGCGGCTCCTCGGCTGCCCGATCATCGAGCCGGCCGAGCGGCGCGCGGCCCTCGCCACCCTGGCGGATGCGGCCCGGCGCCAGGACCACGGGATCGCGATCTTTCCCGAAGGGCACCGGACGCGCGACGGCGAAATCGGGCCATTCCACTCGGCGGGCGTGCAGCTGATGCTCCGCGAGCGGCCGGTTCCGGTGTGGTTGGTGGTGTCCGACGGGTTCTGGACTTGCCGCCGGCTCGTCGATTTCGTGTTCAATATCGACAAGATCGACGGCCGCACGGAGGTCCTCGGTCCGTTCCCGCCTCCGGAGCGGGACCGCATCGCCGCGTTCGTCGACGAGATGCGGGAGAAGATGGTGTCCCACCTGCACGCGATGCGAGGGAGGGATGGGCGCCTCTGAAGAGCTGCGGGCGGCGGTGGCCGCCCGGTCGAATGCCGCGGACTCCGCGCCGGAGGCGCTCGGGGCCGCGCGGGCCGTCAAGGCCCTCGGGGGCGATGCCGTGGCGGCGGTGCTGTTCTTCGGCTCGCGCCAGACTCAGGCGGCGCCCGATCGCCATAGCGCCTGGGATTTCTTCGTCGTCACCCGCGGCTACGCTCCGTTCTACCGCGCGCTTCGGCGGGCGGGCGCCTCGCATCGGCCGGCGGGACTGCTCGCCTTCCTGAATTCCGTGTTGACCCCGAGCGTGATCTCGTTGGCGCTGCCGGCACTGGAGGGCGCGCCGGTTCGAGCCAAATGCGCGGTCGTGTCGCTCGCGCACCTGCGCCGCGAAGCGTCCGCCGAGCGTCGCGACCACTTCATCCTCGGACGCCTCTTTCAGCCCGTGGCCATCCTGCAGGCCGACGTGCCGGAGCGGGAGGCGATCCTCGGCGCCCTCGTCGAGGTGTGCCGGCTCACGATCACGTGGGTGCGGCCCTGGCTGCCGGAGCGCTTCACGGCGGAGGAGTACTGCCGTACGCTGCTGCGCGTGTCGTACGGCGCCGAGATCCGTCCCGAGCCAGTGGCGCGCCGCCTCCAGACGCTGTGGGAGGCGCAGCAGGAGCGGATGCTTCCTGTCTACTCCGTCCTCCTGCGCGATCTCGCGTGCGAGGGAGAGCTCGTGGAGACCGCACCCGGGACCTACGCCCTCGCCCGGCCGGCCGCGGGCCACGAGCGGCGCCGGCTGGGCGCTTATTTCGCCTGGTCGCGCGTGCGGGCGACCACGCGCTGGGCCAAGCACGTCGTGACCTTCGAGGGCTGGCTCGATTACCTCCTGCGCAAGGCCGAGCGCCACACGGGCCAGGAGATCGTGCTCACGCCCCGGGAGCGCCGGCTGCCGCTCGTGTTCCTGTGGCCGCGCGTGTTCCGCTACCTCCGGCACAAGGACCGGTGAAGGCCGGGTGAGCGCCGCGCGGGTGGTGCTCCTGGCGGCGGTGGGCCTGGCCCTCGCCACGATGGCGATCTATGCGCTTCGCGGGGGTGCCCCGGACGCCGACGCGCGGGGCAAGGGCGCGACGTTCTTCCTCGGCGCGGGTGACTTCCTCCTCCACTGGTTCATGTGGCTCATCTCCCCGCTCGAGCAGCTGGCCGTCAGGCTCCGCCTCCGGCCAGATTTCTTCAACTTCGCCGGCCTGGCCCTCGGCGCCCTGAGTGGAGCGCTGATCGCCCTCGGACACCGCGAGCTCGGCGGCGCGGCCATCCTGCTCGGCGGCGTGTGCGACATCCTCGACGGGCGCCTGGCGCGAAGGTTGAAGATGGACTCTCCCTACGGGAAGTTCATCGACAGCACCCTCGACCGCTTCGTAGAGGTATTCGCGCTGCTCGGCTTCGTCTTCGCGCTGCGCGGGTTCCCCTACGGTCCGCTCCTGGCCTCGGCCGCGCTCTCCGGCTCGCTGCTCGTGAGCTACACGCGTGCGCGGGGAGAGGTGGTAGGCGTTCTGTGCAAGGAGGGGCTGATGCAGCGAGGCGAGCGCATCGTCCTTCTCTGCATCGCCTGCTTCGTCGATCGCCCGCTGTCGGCGGGCCTCGGCCAGCCGACCGGGTTCGTGTCCCTGTGGGTGCTGGGCGTCATCGCCGCGGCCAGCCTGGCCACCGCCGCCTATCGCACGGCCTGGATCGCGCGCCGTCTGCGCGTGGGGCACAAACGATAGGCTCCCGGCTCGCGTCTCTCCGCCGCCCTCTGGGCCTGGCGGTCCTGGTCGCCGGCGCCCTGCTTCACGCCCGCGCCGGTTACTTCCAGGACGACCTCTCCGGCCACGCGCGCGGCAGCGACGACGCCTACATCTCGTACCGCTACGCGCAGAACCTCTCCCGCGGCCACGGGCTCGTCTTCACCCCCGGCGAGCGCGTCGAGGGATATTCGAACCTGCTCTACGTCTTGCTGCTCACCCCGTTCGGCCGCGTGGCCGGGCCCGAGGCGATCTATCCCATCTCGGTGGCGCTGAACCTGCTCTTCGCGGCGGGGGCCTGGGCCCTCTTCTCGCGCCTCGCCGCCCGCCGTCTGGATCCGCCGCGCGCGGGCCTGGCCAGCCTGCTGTTCGGCCTGTGTCCGGCGCTGTGGCTGTGGACGGCCTCGGGAATGGAGACGCCGCTGTTCCTGTTGCTGCAGATCGCGGTGTGGATGCTCGTCGACCACGCCTCGCACGGCGGATCGGGGCGCCCCGCGTGGCTGCCCGCCGTCGTGGCGCTCTCGGTGCTGGCCCGGGCCGACGGGTTCGTCGTCCCCGCCCTGGCCGCGCTCTACCTCTTCGCCGTCGGCCGGAAGCGCCAGGCCTTCGCGGCCGCGGCGGCGCTCGGCGTGACGCTGGCCGCCCTCATCGGCTGGCGTCTCGCGTACTACGGGTACCCGCTGCCGAACACCTACTACGCGAAAGTCTCCGGCCCGATCGGCGAGCGGCTCTTCCATGGCGCGCGGCAACTCCTCTCGATCTCGCTCCACGCGGGCCTCGTGCCGCATCTCGCGGCGTTGCTGGTAGCCGCGGCCGCTTGGGCGCGGCCGGCGGTATCTCGCGGCTCGACCCGGATCCGATTCGAAGTCCTCCTCGGGCTCGGCTGGCTGGCGTATTGGGTCTACGTCGGCGGTGACGTCTTCGCCGAACGGATGCTGCTGATCCTCTATCCGATCGGTATCCTCCTGCTGCTCGACCGGACCCTCTTCGCTCGCGCGGAAGTGAATTCCGCGCTCGCTCATCAAGCTGGGGGGACCCTCCGGTCCCCCCAGACCCCCTCCGCTCGCGCGGAAGTGAATTCCGCGCTCGCTCATCAAGCTGGGGGGACCCTCCGGTCCCCCCAGACCCCCTCGCCCTTGCTGCGCGGGCGGTCCGCGACGACGGTCGGCGCTGTGATCGCTCTCTTCCAGCTTCTTCCGCTGGCGATCGACACCCGCTTCGGCTACGCGCTCGACCGCTACGACCGCTGGGTGACGGTAGGGCGGCATCTCGCCCAGGGCCGCTACTCCGGGCGTCTGCTGGCCGTCGATGCGGCGGGCAAGATCCCGTTCTACTCCGAGCTGCCGGTGGTGGACATGCTGGGGCTGAACGACGAGCACATCGCCCACCTGCCGGCGCGCTTCTTCGAGGCCGGCCACAACAAGTACGACCCCGATTACGTGCTCTCCCGACGGCCGGATTTGCTGGCCGATTGGATCGACCCCCGCCTCGACCTGCGCTTCGGCCTTCCGCGCGAGAAGTACGAGGCGGCCGGGTTTCGACTGGACCTTCTCGTCTTCACGAGGAAGGAGCGGCCGGAGGAGGCGCTCGTCGACGTGACGAGCCTCGACGAGGCGAGCATCGTCCTCCTGGTCCGCCGGGGGTACCGCTACGCCCTCTTGTCGCGGCGGGTTGACGCTGGCCGGGTACCGTGAGAGCGTTTTCTCATCCAAACGACGACGGAACGAAGGAGGAGCCATCATGCGACTCGAGAGGATCATGCTCGCCAGTGTGGCCGTGGCCGCCCTGTTCAGTGCCGGGTGGGCGGCGAGCGCGCCCGAAGTACGGCATTACGGCCCGTGCAGGGATCCTTCCTGATGGTGATCACCGGGGGCACCTACAACCCGGCCGCGTCGTGCGACGAGACGAGCTGTGGGACGACGGCCGGCTTCGTTGCCGCCGTGTTCGGGCCCGAGGCCCGGTACGACGTTCCGACCTTCCGGCGGCACTACAACGCCCGGACCAACGGCGAATGGAAGAACGCGTCGGCCGACCGCGGCGGAAATCAGGGCGACCTCACCGGCACCCCGTGAAGGCGACGCTCACGCGGCTCACCCTGGCCCTCGCCGCCCTTGCCTCCGGCGCCGCCGCCCAGGACCTGCCTGCCCGCTGGGACGAGCTGACGGCCAGCGACTGGCCCCAGGCGATGGAGCGCTCGGCCGCGACCTGCATCCTGCCCATCGGCATCCTCGAGAAGCACGGCCCCCACGCTCCGATCGGGTCGGACCTCATCCACGTCCGAGAGTGGTCGGCCCGCGCTACGAAGAAGGAGTACGCGGTCGTCTTCCCCGACTATTTCTACGGGCAGATCTACGAGGCGCGCCACCAGCCGGGCACGTTCGCGCTGCCGCCGAGGCTCGTCCTGGAGATGCTGGAGTCGACCTGCGAGGAGATCGGCCGCAACGGCTTCAAGAAGATCGTCATCGTGAACGGGCACGGAGGCAACCCGAACCTGCTGCGCTACTTCATCCAGTCGCAGCTCTCCCAGCGGCACGACTACGTCGTCTACTTCTTCGATCCCGCGTCCGACCCCGTCGTGGACGAGCAGGTGAAGAGACTCCGCAAGTCCGACCCCGCGGGTGACCAGCACGCGGGAGAGAGGGAGACCTCGACGCTGCTCTACCTCCGACCGGACCTCGTGCAGATGGACCGCGCCACGGCGGAGTCGGGCGCCAACCAGAAGCGGCTCGTGCTGCCGGACCTCTACACGGCGATCTGGTGGTACGCCGGCTATCCCAACCATTACGCGGGCGAGGGCGGCCAGGCCACCGCGGAGCTGGGGCGCGTGCTCACCGAGGCGCGGATCGACGCGCTCGTGCGAGCCTTGAAAGCCGTCAAGGCGGATCAGTCCGCGCCGGCGCTGCAGAAGGAGTTCTTCGACCGGGTCAAGGAATGATCGCAGTCGCTCTGCTCAAGGGCTGAGGCGCTCTTTCACGAAGAAGAGAGTGCATTTCAGCGCAGAGGCCGCAGAGGGTCCGCAGAGGCCGCAGAGGATCAGACTGATTGATCGGGCTTGGGGGCCTCTCGTTCTTCTTACTCTGCGGTCTCTGCGCGTTCTCTGCGGCCGCTGCGTTTAAACGCCAATCTTCTTCGGGCTAGCTCCGCTCCTCGGCGCGGCGTGCGGCGGCCCGGCGCCCGGCCGCCCGGCGCAGCACGAGGCCGAGCAGCACCGCCGCCGCCGCCGCCACGGCCTCGCGGCGGCTGGCTCCCGCGCCGAGCACGAAGGCCACGGCGAGCGCGGGAAGGGCGAGAACCGCGTGCCGGGGCGACAGCCCTCGCTCTCCGCGCCGCGCCAGGACGGCGAGCGACGCCGCGGTGAAGCCGTACTGCATGAGCACGGCCACGCTCGACAGGGCGAACAGCTCGGCCCGGCTCCCCGATTGAAGGAGCAATACCACGAGGGCCCACGTCACGAGCAGGGCCCGTGAAGGGACGCCGCGCGCGCTCATGGAATCCAGGCCCAGGGCCACGCGCCCGCCTTCGGCCAGGGCCGACAGGTAGCGTGGGGTGGTGACCATCATCGCGAAAGCGATGCCCAGGGCCGAGACGGTCGTGCCGGCGGCGACCGCGCGGAAGAGGAGCGGGCCGCCGAGCACGGCGGCGGTCTCCGCGAGCGGAGCGCGGGACGCCGCCAGCCCCGGCAGCGCGCGGATGCAAGCGGCCTGCAGGATCACGTAAAGGACGGCGGCCAGGGCCAGCGAGCCGATGGTGGCCACCGGTATGGCCCGTGCCGGCGAGCGGACGTGGCCGGCGATCACGGGCACGATCTCGAAACCCTGCAGGGCGAACATGGCCACGAGGCCGGCCGCCAGCCACGAAGCGGAGGGCCGGAAGAGCGCGGGCGCGGCGGCCGGCGCCGGCGCGAGCAGGAGCCCGACGGCGAACACGGCAAGCGCGGCGAGGGGCAGCAGCTTCAGCGCGGTGAGGGTGGTCCATGCGCGGGCGGAGACCACGATGCCCGTCGCCGCCACGGCCGCGAGCACGCTGGCCAGCGCGGCGGCGGCGAGGCCGCGCACTCCCGCGGAAGCGGAGGGGAGCAGGGCGCCGGTCAGCCCCGACGTCACGGCGGCCGCGCTCGCCACGGCGCTCACGTAGGTGACCCATCCGACCAGGAACGAGGCCAGCTCGCCAAAGGCGGCCCGCGCGTAGACGACCGGTCCGCCGTCGGTGTGGTAGCGCCGGCCGAGGACGGCGTAGCAGAAGGCGACGGGGGAGAGCGCCAGCGCGGTCGCGCCGAAGACGACGACGCTTCCCATCCCGGGCGCGCGCCGGGCAAGGTCGGCGGGCACGAAGAAGATGCCCACCCCGACGATGCCGTTCACCCCCAGGGCGAGCAGGGACACGAGGCCGACGGGGCGCAGTTTCATTTGGGGGCGAGCGTCCTGGCGGTGATTTGATCATAATCGGGAGGAGGAGGTGCCATGGCCACGAAGGCACAGCGGATGAAGAAGGTCGGCAAGCAGGTGGCGAAGGGCACGGGCCGGGCGGCCATGACGGCGGCGGCGGCGGCCGGCATGGCCGCCACGGGGGTGCGCAATCGGGTCCGAAAGGCGATCGTGAGGCGCAAGGTGAGGAAAGCGCTGGCGAAGACCGGCGCCGTGCTGAAGACGGCGGGCAAGGCGGCGGCGGTGGCGGCGGTGGTGGCCGCGGCCCAGGCGACGGCCCGCGAGGTCATCGCGCGCAGGAGGCAGAGCTAGCCTGGCCATCTCCACGAATGTGGGTAGCCTCCTGCTGCTGGCTGCCTTCATGGCGGGGGCGCTACCGGCCGGAGAGCGTGTGATCGCCGTCGCCCCGGTGGGTGACGTCCCTCCCGCCGCCGTATCGCTGCTCCTCCCGACGCTACGGGACACGTTCGGAGCCGAGGTCGTGATCGCGCCGGCGGTGCCGTTGCCTTCCCGCGCCTACGATCGACGCCGGCGGCAGCACCTCTCCACGGCGCTGCTCGACGCGCTGGCACAAGCGCGACGGCCGGGCTGGGACCGCCTGCTCGGCGTGGCCGACGTCGACCTCTTCGTCCCCGAGCTGAATTTCGTCTTCGGCGAAGGAGATCCGATCCGCGGCGTGGCCGTGTTCTCGCTCCAGCGGTTGCGGGCGGAAGGAGAAGCATCCGGGCGCGAGCTCCTTGCCCGCCGCGCCGCCACCGAAGCCATCCACGAGCTCGGCCATTCCTACGGGCTCGGCCATTGCGGGGACGCCCACTGCGTGATGTGGTTCTCGAACTCGCTCGCGGAGACGGACCGCAAGGGCACCCGCTTGTGTGCGGCGCACGCGGTCGAGCTTCGTCGCCTCCGGGGGCGGCGGTAGAGCGTACCCATGTGGATGCGCACCGCGCTCTTCCTCGCGTTGGCCGCGACGGCCGAGCCTCGACAGGCAGTCCTCGAGCGGCGTGTCGGTGAGCTCGCGGCGGGCTACGATGCGTGCTTCGTCTTGTACGACGCTCACGAAGACCGCACGCTGCGAGTGAACGCGCCGGAATGCCGGCGGGCGTTGTCTCCCTGCTCGACGTTCAAGATCTTCAACTCACTGGCCGGTCTTCAGTCGGGCGTCCTGAAGGACGAGCACACGCTCTTCGCCTGGGACCACACCCCCCAGCCCCTGCCGACCTGGGAGAAGGACCATACGCTCGCGACCGCCGTGCGGGACTCGGTCGTGTGGTACTTCCAGCGGGTCGCCGCCGGTGTGGGAGAAAAGGCGATGCAGGGCTATCTGGACGCGGCCGGCTACGGCAATCGCGACATCTCCGGGGGCTTGACTCGCTTCTGGCTCGGCAGCTCGCTGAAGATTTCTCCCGACGAGCAAGTGGCGTTCCTGCGGCGGCTGTATCGCAATGACCTTCCGTTCGATCGATCGAACATCGAGATCGTGAAGAGGGTCCTCGTCCAGGAGGAGACGGACGGCGTCGTCTTCAGCGGCAAGACCGGCAGCTGCGATGCCGGAGGTGGCCAGCGCGCGGGCTGGTTCGTCGGCCGCCAGGCGTCGCCGACGAGGGAATACATCTTCGCGACGCGCATCGTCGCCGCAGATCGCGGGGCGCCCCGCGGCGAGGGCCCCGACGGGCTTCACGCCCGCGAGATCAGCCGCGGCTTGTTGTCGACCTTGCCCGCTCGCTGAGGCCCCTCCGGCGCGAGCGTTCGGCGCGCGAAGTGGAGCATCTCCTTCGTCGCGCGAGGCGGGATTCACTCCTGCGAGCGCGCATCATTGAAGCGTCGTGCGGAACGGAGCGCGCCGCATTCACGGAACGATCACGGCGCGGAAGCGGACGGCGCCCGCCTTGACCCGCTCGTAGGCGCGCGCGATGTCGCTCAAGGGATACGTCTCGGCGATCACTCGCACCTTGCCCCGGGCCGCATAGTCGAGCGCCTCGTAGAGGTGCTCGGGCGAGTTCTGTGACGAGCCGAGGATGCGCCCGCGCACCCACATGATCGACGTCGGCACGGCGAGCGGCTCATGGGCGACGCCCATGAGCACGAGGCGGCCGTCGGGCCGCAGGCCCTGGATCGCGTCCGTGACCGGCGCGTACGAGTTGCTGGTGGCGAGGATGACGTCGGCCCCGCCTGCGTCCGCCAGCCCTCGGCCGTCGCTCACCACCTCGTCGGCGCCCAGTTGCCGGAGCAGCGGCGCCTTGTCCTTCGAATGCGTCATCGCGACGACGTCGAAGCCGGCGGCCTTGGCGTACTGGACCGCCAGGTGGCCGAGCCCGCCGATGCCGACGACCGCCACGCGCTCGTGCGGCCGGGGCTCCGCGAGCCGGAGGCCGCTCCACACCGTGTAGCCGGCGCAGAAGATCGGCGCGGCCTGCTCCCAGGCGAGCCCGTCGGGGACGAGCATCGTGGCCGCAGCCTCGGCGGCCATGTACTCCGCGTGGCTGCCCTGCGTCTGGATGCCCGTGCTGACCGCCTTCGCGCAGAACGTCGGCTTGCCGCGCAGGCACCACTCGCAGCGGCCGCACGAGGACTGATGCCACGGCACGCCGACGCGGTCGCCCTTCCGGCGGGTGGTGACCGCGCTCCCCACGGCGACGATCTCGCCGACCGGCTCGTGGCCGATGACGTGCGGGAACGAGACGCCGAGCGCACCGCTGGCGATATGGACGTCGGTGTAGCAGAGCCCGCTCGCGCGGATGCGGATGAGGACCTGGGTGGGGCCGGGCTCGGGGGCGGGCATCTCGCGCACTTCCCACGGGGCGCCGGCCGAGGGAACAACCGCGGCTTTCATCGCGTAATCCTTTCCACGGTATCGATGTGCGTCTCACGGATCCGGTGGACTCCCGCGGCGGCCATGCGCTCCCACGCGGCGGTGAGCGAGCCGTCGAGATCGATGCCGCGCACGCCGTCCTCCACCACGAAGACCTCGAAGCCCTCCCGGCGCGCGTCGAGGGCCGAGTACTGCACGCAGAAGTCGGTGGCGAGGCCGGCGAGGAAGAGCCGCCGGCCGCCGCGCTCCCGCAGGCAGCCGGTCAGACCGGTGGGGGTCCGATGATCGTTCTCGTAGAACGCGGAGTAGGAATCGATGGCGGGGTCGTTGCCCTTGCGGACGACGAGGTCCGCCCGGAGGGTGTCGAGGCCGCGGTGCAGCTCGGCTCCGGGCGTGCCCGGCACGCAGTGATCGGGCCAGAGCACCTGCTCGCCGTAGGACACCTGGATCCGCTCGAAGGGCTTGCGCCCCGGGTGGGACGAGGCGAACGACACATGTCCGCGCGGGTGCCAGTCCTGGGTCAGGACGACGTGGCGAAACCGGGGGGCAAGGCGGTTGATGACGGGGACGACCTCGTCGCCTCGCGGGACGGCCAGCGCACCTCCGGGGCAGAAGTCGTTCTGGACGTCGATGGCGAGGAGCGCGTCGTCGGCCCGCAGCTCGACCCGCTCCGGCATCCGTCCACTCTAGGCGAGGGGGGCCCGGGGCGACAAGCACCGATGTTAGACTCCCGTTTTCGCCCGGCACACGGGCCAAGGACAAAAGGATGAAGCTCGGCAGTGGCAATGGGAACAGCCTCATCAAGGTGCGCAACCTCGACAAGAAGTACGTGCGGGGCAGCGAGGAGATCCACGTCCTGCAGGGGCTGAACCTGGACGTGGAGAGGGGCGACTTCCTGGCCTTCATGGGTCCGAGCGGGTCGGGCAAGACCACGCTCCTGAACCTGCTGGGTGGCCTCGACGTGCCCAGCGCCGGAAGCATCACCGTGGCTGGAGACGAGATCACGCGGCTCTCCGGCGGCAAGCTCACTGCCTGGCGCGCCCGACACGTGGGCTTCGTGTTCCAGATGTACAACCTGATCCCGGTCCTCACCGCCTTCCGCAACGTCGAGCTGCCGCTGCTCCTCACCGGCCTCGGCAAGGCCGAGCGCCGCCAGCACGTGGAGACGGCCCTCGGCGTCGTCGGCCTCGGCGACCGGCAGCAGCACTACCCGCGCCAGCTCTCGGGCGGGCAGCAGCAGCGGGTAGCCATCGCGCGCGCGATCGTGGCCGACGCCACGTTCCTGCTGTGCGACGAGCCTACCGGCGACCTGGACCGCAAGAGCGCGGACGACATCCTGAACCTCATCGACGTGCTCGTGCGGGACCACGGCAAGACCGTGCTCATGGTGACGCACGACCCGCGGGCCGCCGAGCGGGCGCAGCAGGTGCTCCACCTCGAAAAGGGCGTCCTCGTCGAGGGAGCGCCGGCCGCGGTGCGGGCATGAGGTTCCTGCCCCTCATCCTCGCCAACCTGCTCCGCAAGAAGGTCCGCACCGTCCTCACCCTCGGCTCCTTCGCCGTGGCGCTGTTCCTGTTCGGGCTCCTGGCGACGATCCGGGTGGCTTTCAGCCAGGGGATCGACGTGGCCGGCGCGGACCGGCTGATGGTGATCAACAAGGTCTCGATCATCCAGCCCCTGCCGCTTCCCTACCGCGATCGCATCCTGCGCATCCCGGGGGTGAAGCAGGTCACGTTCGCGAACTGGTTCGGCGGCGTCTACATCGACGAGAAGAACTTCTTCCCGCAGTTCGCCATCGACCCCGAGACCTATCGTGCGATGTACCCCGAGTTCATCCTGCCCGACGACCAGTGGAAGGCCTTCCAGCAGGACAAGGCGGGAGCGATCGCCGGGAAGCTGACCGCCGACAAGTACCACTGGAAGGTCGGGGACCGCATTCCGATCAAGGGGACCTTCCTCTCGGGGGTGTTCGAGTTCAACCTCCACGGCATCTATCACGGCACGCGGCCGCAAGACGACACGACCCAGTTCTGGTTCCACTGGGACTACCTGAACGAGAAGATGCCCGCTTCGTACAAGAACATGATCGGGTGGTACACGCTGCGCATCGAGAACCCCGACCACGCGGCGAGCGTGATGAAGGCCATCGACGAGACCTTCGC
>QHVJ01000529.1 GCA_003222275.1 Acidobacteriota bacterium
GTACTCCTTGCCGCGCGCGCGGATCGTCTCGGCGAGCTTGCCCGTCATTTCCGTGGGGAAGGGTCCGCCGCCCACGCGCGTCGAGTACGCCTTGGCCACGCCGAGCACGCCGTGGATCTTCGTCGGCGGCACGCCGGTGCCGGTGACGGCGCCGCCGGCCGTGGTCGACGACGACGTGATGTACGGGTAAGTGCCGTGGTCGATGTCGAGCATGGTGGCCTGGGCGCCCTCGAAGAGCACGGAGTAGCCGCTCTCGATCCACTTGCTGAGCAGCAGCGCGGTGTCCGTGATGTACGGCGCGAGCCAGCCCGCGTATCGCAGGTACTGGTTGAGGATCGCCTCCACCCCGAACGTCTCGGCGTCGTAGAAGTCGCGCAGGAGGCGGTTCTTCTGGGCCAGGTTGAACTCGAGCTTCTCGCGGAAGAGGCGCTCGTCGAGCAGGTCGGCCATGCGGATGCCCACCCGCGCGGCCTTGTCCACGTAGGCGGGGCCGACGCCCTTGCCCGTGGTGCCGATGCGCCGCTTGCCGAGCTTGGCCTCCGACGCGCGGTCGAGCGCCGGGTGATACGGCATGATCAGGTGCGCGTTCTTCGAGATGTAGAGGTTGCCGTCGAGGCTGACACCGCGCTGGACGAGCGACTCCATCTCCTCGATGAGCGAGCCCGGATCGATGACCACGCCGCAGCCGATGATGCAGCGGCGGCCGTTGTGGAGGATGCCGGACGGGATCGTGTGCAGCACGTACTTCTCGCGGCCGACGACGACGGTGTGGCCGGCGTTGTTGCCGCCCGAGAAGCGCACGACGACGTCGACGTGCGGGGTGATGACATCCACCACTTTGCCCTTGCCCTCGTCGCCCCACTGCGCGCCGATCACCACGATGTTCTTAGACATGTCCTGCCCCTCCCACTCCCTCGAAGCACTTGGCCGGATCCGCGAGGACCTCGGCCACCGTCAGCGTGCGCTCGCCGCCGCGGCGGAGATCGAGCGTCAGCAGCTCGCCGGCCGCCGTGCGCGGACTGCCGGCGACGAGCACGTGGTGCACGCGCTGGGCGCGCGCATATTCGACCGATTCTTCGAGTCCACGACTGATGATGTCGCGCGCCACCGACGCCCCGAGATCGCGAAGGCGTCGCGCCAGGGACAGCGCCGCGGTTTTTTCCGCCGTGAAGTCGATGATGAAGAAGTCGGGTCCCGGCAGCTCGACCGGCACTTGCTGGTGCTCCATGATGGCCAGCGCCCGCGCGATGTCGAAGGCGAAGCCGACGGCCGGGCAGTCGTAGCCGAACCGTCCGAGCATGTCGTCGTAGCGGCCGCCGCCCGCCAGGGCGGCGCCGAAGCCGGAGACGTAGGCCTCGAAGTAGAGGCCGGAATAGTAGTCGAAGCCGCGCACCTCGCCGAGGTCGAGCAGCACCGAGTCGGCGAGCCCGTAGATGCGCAGCAGCCGGTAGACCTCGGCCAGGTTGGCGAGCGCGCGCGTGGAGCGCGGGTTCTGGGCGTAGCGGCCGGCGCGCTCCAGCACGATCTCGCGCCCGAACAGCGTCGGCAGCGCCAGGAGCGCCTCCGCCACGTGCGGCGGCGGCGACAGCTCGCGCACCAGGCGCTCGAGCGTCGAGGCGTCCTTGCGCGCGAGCGCGTCGCGCAGGGCGCGGTGGCGCGCCGTGTCGGCCGAGGCCTCCTCGAGCAGGCCCCGGAAGAAGTCGGGGTGCCCGAGGTCGATCTGGAAGCGGTCGAGGCCCAGCGCGCGCAGGCCCTCGATGGTCATCGCGATGACCTCGACCTCGGCCTCCGGCTTCTCGAGCCCGATCAGCTCCACGCCGGCCTGGTAGAACTCGCGGTAGTGCGACATCTGCGGCTCGTCGTGGCGGAACACGTTGGTGACGTACGCCAGCCGCACGGGCTTGGGCTCGTCGCGCAGCCGCGTGGCCACCACGCGCGCGATCTGCGGCGTGATGTCCGCGCGCAGCGCGAGCATGCGGCCCGTCTCGCGGTCGACGAACTTGAACATGCTCTCCTGCACGCCGAGGTCGGTGCCCATCGCGAGCACATCCGCGAACTCGAACGTGGGCGTGACGATCTCGCGGTAGCCCCAGCGCGCGAAGACGTCGAGCAGCCGCCCCTCGACGTAGCGCTTGCGCGCCGCCTCGTCGGGCAGGTAGATGCGCGCGCCCTTCGGCAGCTGCGAGTGCACGGGCTTCACGAGCCCGCCTCCGGCAGGTCGTCGAGGTGGGCCAGCGTGTTCATCCGATGCACGGTGGCCCAGTCGCCGAGGTACTCGATCTCCGTGATCCCCGCCGGCGAGGCGTCCACCGCCCACAGGCGCTCGGGGCCGAGGCCCAGCGCGGCCAGCACGATCAGCCGCACGACGATCGCGTGCGAGACCAGCACGGCCGTCTCGCCCGCGTGGGCGGCGATCAGCCGGGCAAGCGCTCCGCGCACGCGGGCGGCCACCGCCGCGAGCGTCTCACCGCCGGGCGGGGTGACGAGGTGCGGCGTCAGACGCCACGCCTCCGCTTCGCGGGGGAAGCGTCCGCGCAGCTCCTCGCGTGTGATCCCCTCCCAGGCGCCGAAGGCCATCTCGCGGACGTCGGGCTCGACGCGCGGCTCCAGGCGATGGGGCTTGGCGATCAGCTCGGCGCAGACGCGCGCGCGCTCGAGCGGGCTCGTATAGACGGCGGCGACCCCCGCGCCGGCCAGGGCCTGGGCCACGGCGTCGGCCTGCAGGCGGCCGTCGGTGGTCAGCGGGACGTCACGGGAGCCGGCGAACCGCCGCTCCCGGGAGTACTCCGTGGCGCCATGGCGTACGGCGAAGAGCCTCATCGCTTTCAAAACCCAGCCATTTTAGCGCAGGTCCCGCTCCGGCCGGGGCAAAAGCGAGGCTCAGGACTTCTCGACGAAGACCTTCTGCGCGGCGCGCACGCTGGCGCCGAAGTCCACGGGCTGGCCGAGCTCGGCCAGCACCTGCTCGAGCGCCGCCAGCGCGATGATCACGTCGGTCTCCGCGGCGTAACCCATGTGACCGATCCTGAAGATCTTGCCCTTGGTGGGGCCGCGGCCACCGTCAATCGTGATGTTGTGCGCGGTGGCGAAGCCCTCCACCACCCGGTCGGCGTCGACGCCCGCCGGCACCTCGACCGCGGTGAGGGCGGGGCTCGGCGTCGCCTTGACGAACAGCCGCAGTCCGAGCGCTTCGGCCCCGGCACGGGTCGCGCGGGACAGCCGATCGTGGCGCCGGAACACGTTGGCGAGTCCCTCCGCCTCGATCATGCGGAGCACCTCGCGGAGCCCGACCATGATCGACACCGCCGGCGTGAACCGCGCCTCGTTCCTGGCCGCGTACGTCCGCTCCTCGGTGAGATCGAGGTAGAACTTCGGCGAGCTCGCGCGCGCGGCCGCCTGCCACGCCTTGTCGCCCAGCGCCACGATCCCGAGACCCGGCGGCAGCATGAGCCCCTTCTGCGAGGCCGACACCACGACGTCGATGGCCCACGCGTCCATCTGCAAGTCGGCGATGCCGAGGCTCGAGACGGCGTCGACGATCAAGATCGCGTCGGTGCCGCCCGTCACCTGGGCGTAGGCCCGCACGTCGTGGAGCACGCCGGTCGACGACTCGCTGTGCTGGACGAGGACCGCCTTGACGTCCCGGTGAGTGCGCAGCGCCTCGGCGACGCGCTCGGCCGGCACCGTCTCGCCGTGCGGGGCCGCGAGCTCGACGATCTGCAGCTTGTACGCCTTCGCGATGGCCAGCCAGCGCTGAGCGAAAGCGCCGGCGTTGACGACGATCACACGATCGCCGGCCGACAGCGTGTTGGCCACGGCCGCTTCCATGGCACCGGTCCCCGTGCACGCGGGCGTCAGCACCTCCTGTCGCGTGTGCACCAGACGCTTGAGCCCGGCGCGGACCTCCGTGAAGAGCGCGGCGTACTCCGGCGTGCGG
>QHVJ01000530.1 GCA_003222275.1 Acidobacteriota bacterium
TACTCGCGGAAGCGGCGGCGTTGCCACCGCAGGACGGTGTTGGGTGACACGATGACGAGAGCCTGCCTCCAGCCGGCCCACACCCTGGACAACGCGACCCAGAACAGTCGATCGCTGCTGAGCAACTTCGGCCGGTTCACCATCTTCTTGTAGACGGCGAGCTGGTGGCGCAAAGCAAAGTTCTCCAGGGCGACCTGACGGTGGCCGCCGCAGAGCATCGGGAGGAGTCGAAGCAGGTGGAGCAGGAGAGTGACCATTGAGCGGAGATTTTCGCCGTATCGGCGCCGAGAGATCAATCACTTGGCGACGGACGGAGTTTTGGCGAAGGACAGGATGATCATCGGGCTAAGATCTTCTCCGGATCAGAGCAGACAGATCAACCACTTGCTCACCGGACGGAGTTTTGGCGAAGGACAGGTAAGGTTTCCGCGACGGGCGGTTACTTCGGCGCGATGCAGCTTCTTGCGGACGTCGAAGCCAATTTCCGCGTACCGGCGGGCGGTGGGCGGCCGACGGATCCTCGGTGGACGGAACGGCGACTCGTCCCCCTCGCCCTGGAGACGCTCGAGCGTTTAGAGGACATCACGGCCCGGGTGCGCAAGCACGGGGGAATCAACGTCGAACCAATGGAGCTCGCAGCGCTACTACTCGAGAAGACGACGAGGCAACTCAGCGAGGCGGAAGCCGAGAAGCTCGTCCGGCCGCAGCGGCGAGCGAGTCGTTGAGCTAAGCGGAAGATCGCAGGCCTCGCGTGCATATCGCAAACGCGGGGCGTGTACGGCGCTGAGTTCTGGGGGACGCCGAAACCGTGTTGGTTCGGCGATTCCAACGCCTAGGCGCATTCAGCACTCGGGGATGCGCAGCCCAGCCGAATACCGTTCTGATTTGGACGGCACGCATTCTCCGCCTCCCGTGTCAGTGACCGCCGAATTCGACGAGATCGCGACCGGCGAGCGGACCCCCGGCCTGCTGCAGGCGGCCACCCGTCGCGAGACCGTCGAGATCGATCGCCGTGAAGCCGAAACTCTCGATGAGCTGTTTGATGAATGCGGTCGGTTCGGGATGGTCGCCCGAGACGAAGATCACGCGACGTCCTCCGTTCTTGACCGGCCCTTCATTGAAGCGGGCGGTGACGATCGAATTGAACGCCTTGACGATGCGGGCACCTGGCGCCAGGGCCGCCACGACCTCGCTCGCGCCCTTGCCGCCGAGGTCGGCGAGGACGAGCTTCGGACTCGTCTCGACGAAGGGATTCGTCGCATCGATGAGCACCCGGCCGTTCCAGGCGGGGAGGCTCTTCAACGCCGACTCGACGTTTCGCCAGGGCACGGCCAGCAACACGTAGTCGAGGCTCGCGGCTTCCTCGACCGAGGCCGCGGACGCACCACGACCCAGCTCGGCGACCGTGTCGACGACTGCAGCTGGACCACGCCGGCTGCTCAAGACCACTTCATGGCCCCTGGCCAGCGCCTCTCGCCCGAATGCGAGCGCGACAGCGCCGGCGCCGATCGTTCCAAATTTCATGCCCCCTCCTATCGTTTGAGAAATCGATGAGGACGACGCCCGCCCGTCCGGCTCGACCGACGTGCGCGAGCGCCTCCGCGATCCGTGACGGCACGGAGCGTTCGGCCACTTCGAACAGCGCTGGCTTTTGCGCGAGCTGCAGCGCGAGAGCGACATCGGCTCTGTGCTGGTGGGTGGTTGTCGCAGCCAACTGCTCATCGCCACGCCTGTGAGCGTCAGCGATCGGGCTGCTCATCGCTTTCCCATCGATGCCCGCGCGTGACCTTAGGCGATCGCGCGAGCGCGTCAGGATCGCGTCGGACTGCGCGGGATGCCACGCGCCAATGACAGCGTATCAACCATTTTCACGAACGTCGACCTAGCGGCGACGACAACGGTTGGGCAGTTGACCACCGAGGGAACCCCTGCACGTTATGAATAAGCAGGCTAGGCGGCCACCCGGACGATCAGCTTTCCGAAGTTGCGCCCCTCCAGCATTCCGATGAAGGCGCCTGGCGCGTTTTCGAGTCCGTCGACGATGTCCTCGCGGTAGCGAATGCGACCCGTGGCGATGCCCGCACCAACCTCTCGCAGGAAGTCGGCATAGTGCTCGGAGGCAAAATCGTAGTAGATGAAGCCGCGTACGGTCAGTCGCTTCGAGAGAATCTGCCGCATGGTCGCGGGTAGTCGGTCGGTACCGTCGCCGTCTGGGACGCCGTTGTACTGCGCAATGAGCCCAGAGACCGGAACGCGCGCAAAATCGTTGAGCAACGGCAGGACGGCTTCCCAGATGGCTCCGCCGACGTTCTCGAAATAGACATCGATGCCGTCTGGACAGGCGGCCGCCAATCGCGCGGGAAAATCCGGAGCGCGATGATCAACCGCGGCGTCGAAGCGAAGCTCGTCCTTCACGAAGGCGCATTTCTCCGGGCCGCCTGCGATGCCGACTGCTCTCGCGCCGGCGAGTTGACCGAGCTGTCCGACCAGCGACCCGACCGGGCCGCTGGCCGCGGCGACCACCACGGTTTCTCGGGGCTGCGGCTTGCCGATCACGCGCAGGCCGCCGTACGCGGTGAACCCCGGCATTCCGAGCACGCCGAGACCGGTCGTGATCGGCGCAGCGGCCGGATCGAGCTTGCGAAGGCCCGCGCCGTCCGAGAGCGCGTGCGTCCGCCATCCTGTTCGCGCGAGGACGACGTCACCTTTGACATATGCGGAATTGCTCGAGACGAGCACATGCGCCACGGTTTCCCCGGGCATCACCTCGCCGATCTCGAGTGGCTTGGCATACGACTTACCGTCGTTCATACGGCCACGCATGTACGGGTCGAGGGAGAGGTATTGCACCTCGAGCAGAAGCTGCCCGGCTGCCGGGGTCGGGATGGCGGTCTCCTCGAGGCGGAAATCGGTGAGCCCCGGCCTCCCCTTTGGTCGAGCCGCGAGAACGATCTGTCGCCCACGTGTTGTCATGACGCCACCTTCTCCTTGTCCGAGATGTGGGCGCGTTGGGCGAGGCCGCGGCCGAACGAAATGTTCTCGCCCGGCGTCTCGTAGAGCGTGATCAAGAGATCGTCAGGGGAGATCTTCGCGGCCGTGACGACAGCATCGTTCAAGGCCTTCAACAGGCCCAGTCGCTTCTCCTTCGGCCGGC
>QHVJ01000531.1 GCA_003222275.1 Acidobacteriota bacterium
TCCCGCTCCGCTCGCTAGCCCTTCTTGCGTTTGGTCATGGTCACGACGGTCCCGCCCCCCGGGGGGAAGACGTACGACACGTCGTCCATGAAGGAGCGCATGAAGAAGATGCCGCGGCCGTCGACCTTCAGAAGGTTCTCGACCGCGGTCGGGTTCGGCACGGACTCGGGGTCGAAGCCGCCGCCCTCGTCGCGGACGCTCACCTCGAGCTGGCCGGCCTCGAGGGCGAAGGAAATGGCGATCCTCCTGTCCTCGTCGCCGCGGTTGCCGTGCTTGATCGCGTTGACGACCGACTCGCGCACGGCGACGCTCATGTAGTGGGTCGCTTCCTCGTCGAAGCCGGCGAGGCCGCTCAGGTGCGTGAGGACGGTCTGCACCATCTCCAGCATGTCGAAGCGGCTCGCGATGTCGAGCTTGACCGTCCGGCTCGGAGAGCGCTTCATGTTCGGGGGAGGGCCGCCTCAGAAACGTAACACGCGCCTCCCCGGGGATCAAGCCACAGCCCCTCAGCCACTTGCAGGAAGGACATGCTACGCTCCCGCCGTGCGGCTCTCGCCGGCATCCCGCTTCCGCGGCCGTTTCACGCTGCCTGGTGACAAGTCCCTCTCCCATCGTCTCGCGATCCTGGGGGCGCTGGCCGAGGGCGAGACGCGCATCGGCAACTTCTCGACCGCCGCCGATTGCAACTCGACGCTGCGCTGCCTGAAGGAGCTGGGGGTCGAGGTGCGCGGGTCCGGGCGCGCGGTCGACGTGGAGGGCCTGGGTCCGGCCGGCCTGCGCGGGGCGAGCGGCTCGCTCGACGTCGGCAATTCGGGGTCGACGATCAGGATGCTGGCGGGGGTCCTGGCCGGGCGGCCTTTTCGCTCCGTCCTCACCGGCGACGCATCCATCCGGCGCCGGCCCATGGAGCGCGTGGCCGAGCCGCTGCGGGCCATGGGCGCCGCGGTCACCACTCGCGATGGAGCGCCCCCGGTCACGATCGAAGGCGGCGCGCTCCGCGGCATCACGTGGCGCCTCCCCGTGGCGAGCGCCCAGGTCAAGACGGCGGTCCTCCTCGCCGGGCTCCAGGCCGACGGCATCACGGCGGTGACCGAGCCCAGCCAGAGCCGCGACCACACGGAGCGGCTGCTTCCCGCCTTCGGCGTGCCGCTCGAGCGCAGCGGCACGACGGTCTCGCTGCGGGGGGGCACGCGGCTCACCCCGCTGACGATGGAAGTCCCGGGAGACGTCTCGAGCGCGGCCTTCCTCGTGGTGGCCGCCCTCATCCTGCCCGACTCCTGGATCCACGTGGAGAACGTGCTCCTCAACCCCGCGCGCACCGCGTTCATCGCCGTCCTCAGGAAGATGGGCGGCCACGTCGAGACCGGTGTCCGCCGCGAGGAGCCGGAGCCGGTGGGCTGGATCGAGGCCCGCACGTCCCGCTTGAGGGGAGTGAGCGTGGGCGCGGAGACGGTTCCCGCGCTCATCGACGAGGTCCCCGCGCTGGCGGTGGCGGCCACGCGCGCGGAAGGCACCTTCACCGTCTCCGGCGCCGGCGAGCTTCGGGTCAAGGAGAGCGACCGCATCGCCGCGCTGGCCGAAGGCCTGCGGGCAATGGGCGCGCGGGTCGAGGAGCGCCCGGACGGCCTCGCCATCGACGGGGGGCTTCCCTTGCGGGGAGCGCGGGTGAGGGCCCACGGCGATCACCGCATCGCGATGGCGCTCTCGGTGGCGGCGCTGACGGCCCGCGGAGACAGCCACGTGGAGGACGCCGAGTGCGCCTCGGTCTCCTTCCCCGAGTTCTACGCGTTCCTCGAGCGCGGCATCGCCGGCGACCGGGGCCGCCGTGGCTGAGCTGCCGCCGCGGGTCGTGCTCGTGGGCTTCATGGGCAGCGGCAAGACCACCGTCGGCGACAGCCTCGCCCGCCAGCTCGGCTGGACGCTCGTGGACATGGACGCCCGGATCGAGGAGGAGACCGGCCTTTCCGTGGCCGAGATCTTCCGCCGCCGCGGCGAGGCCTTCTTCCGGGAGCAGGAGACCCGGCTCGCCGTCGCGTTGCGCGATCGCGAGCGCCTGGTGGTGGCGGCGGGAGGCGGGGCCTTCGCGACCCAGGCCACGCGGGACGCCCTCCGGGCGGGCGCGGCCACCGTGTGGCTGCGGTGCGATGCGGAGACGATCCTCTCGCGCGTGCCGCTCGACGGCAGTCGACCGCTGGCGTCCAGTCGTGAGACAATCCTGCGACTGCTCGCCGAGAGAGAGCCTTCCTACCGCCTGGCCGACCTCACCGTCGACGCCTCGGGGCGGTCTCCCGAGGCGGTGGCGCGGGAGATCGCGGACTGCCTCTTCGCGGGCCGCGCCGCCGCGGATCCCGGAGGAAGACCGAATCGATGAAGTATCTGATCCTCTCGGACATCCACTCCAACAAGGAAGCCCTCGCCGCGATTCTCTCCTTCGTGCGGCGCAAACCGTGGGACAAGGCGGTGTGCCTGGGCGACGTGGTCGGCTACGGAGCCAACCCGAACCAGGCCGTGGACATGTTGAAGCGCCTGCGCCCGCTGGCCGCGGTGCGCGGCAACCACGACAAGGTCTGCTCGGGCCTGGAGGACGGCGAGCTGTTCAACCGCATCGCCCTCGAAGCGGCGATGTGGACGCGGAGGAAGCTGACCAAGGTGAACTCGCGCTGGCTGCGGGCGCTTCCCCAGGGACCGGTGGTCGTGGACAACACCTTCGCCATCTGCCACGGCACGCCCATCGACGAGGACGCCTACATCTTCGGAGAGATCGAGGCGTTGAACGTCTTCCGCCACACCGAGTACCCGATCACGTTCTTCGGCCACTCGCACTTCCCCGTGATCTTCGCGCTGTCCCCCGACGCGATCACGACCATCCTCACCGTGGCCCCGTCGTTCCGCTTCAAGCTGCGTGAGGGCGTGCGCTACCTCGTCAATCCCGGGTCCGTCGGCCAGCCGCGCGACGGCAACCCGCTCGTCTCCTTCGCGCTGTTCGACAGCACGTCGCGACGCAGGACAAGATCATCAAGGCGGGCCTTCCCCGCCCGCTCGCCGACCGGCTCGCGATCGGCCGCTAGCTCGCGCGGGCGACGAGTCCGAGCAACCCAATCACGAACAAGGCCGCGCGCAGCAGGCCCAGGCGGGTGGGCTGGACCGCAACCAGGCCCAGGAGCGCGGCCGAAGCGGCCTCCGACACGGTCGTGGTTGCGTAGGTCCCCTCGGTCCGCCAGCCTTCGAACCCTGCCGTCGCCGCGGCGAGCAGGGCGGCCGCCGCCGCGAGACGGAGCGTGCGCTTGCTGACCGACTCGGCGACGGCGACGGTGAAGGCGCCGTCGGGAG
>QHVJ01000261.1 GCA_003222275.1 Acidobacteriota bacterium
AAGGAGGCGATCGTCGAGCTGAAGATCGCGCCCCACAACGTCCTGGTCGTCTCCGGCATCGGCTGCTCGTCGAACCTGCCGGGGTTCATCCATGCCTACGGCGTGCACAGCCTGCACGGGCGGGCGGTGCCGGTGGCCACCGGCGCCGCCCTCGCCAACCACGACCTCCACGTGGTCGCGGTCGGAGGAGACGGCGACGGCTTCGGCATCGGCATCGGCCACTTCATCCACGCCATGCGCCGCAACCTGAACCTGACCTACATCGTCATGGACAACGAGGTCTACGGCCTCACCACCGGCCAGGCCTCCCCCACCACCACCGAGGGCCACAAGACCAAGAGCACGCCCCGGGGCAACGTCGAGAAGCCGATCCAGCCCCTGGCGCTCGCCATCGCGACGGGCGCGACCTACGTGGCCCGCGGGTTCTCGGGCGAGCCGAAGCAGCTCACCAAGCTCATCGCGGGCGCGATCGCGCACAAGGGCTTCTCCCTCATCGACGTGTTCAGCCCCTGCGTGACCTTCAACAAGATCAACACGTACCCGTGGTTCAAGGAGCGCCTCTACAAGCTCGAGGACGGGCCCTACGATCCGACCGACCTCATGGCCGCGATGGAGAAGTCGATGGAGTGGGGATCCCGGATCCCCATCGGCCTGCTCTATCGCCACGAGAAGCCGACCTACGAGGACACCGAGCCGGTGCTGACGAAGGGGCCCCTCGTGGACCAGCCGCTGGGACTCGATCAGAAGATGTTCGCCGAGATCCTGGCCGAGACGATGTAGGATCGGCCCCCAAGTGGTGAATCGCCGTCAGTTCCTGGGGACGAGCGCGGCCGCGCTCGCCTGGTCGCGCCTCCCTGGCTACGCCGCCGAGCTCCTCGACGCGAAGAAGCGCGTGGGCCTCATCGGCACCGGCTGGTACGGCAAGTGCGATCTCTTCCGCCTGATCCAGGTCGCGCCGGTGGAGGTGGTGTCCCTGTGCGACGTGGACAAGCGCATGCTCACCGCCGCCGCCGAGCAGGTGGCCGCGCGCCAGGCCTCACGCAAGACGCCGCGGACCTACGGCGACTACCGGCAGATGCTCCGCGAGAAGGACCTCGACGTCGTCCTGATCGCGACGCCGGACCATTGGCACGCCCTGCCGATGATCGCCGCCGTGGAGGCCGGGGCCGACGTCTACGTGCAGAAGCCCACGGCGGTGGACGTGGTGGAGAGCCAGGCCATGCTCGCGGCGGCGCGGAAGCACGGGCGCGTCGTCCAGGTGGGGACGCAGCGCCGGAGCACGCCCCATCTCATCGAGGCGCGGGACACGATCCTCAAGGAAGGCCGCCTGGGGAAGATCGCGTTCGTCGACGTCTACTGCTACTACCACATGCGCGCGCGGGAGAGCCCGCCCGACACCGCTCCCCCCGACTATCTCGACTACGAGATGTGGACGGGGCCGGCGCCGATGCGGCCCTACAACTCGCTCGTCCACCCGCGGAGCTGGCGCGCGTTCATGGAGTACGGCAACGGCATCGTCGGCGACATGTGCGTCCACATGCTCGACATGGTGCGGTGGATGCTCGACCTCGGCTGGCCGAAGAGCGTCAGCTCGTCGGGCGGCATCCTGGTCGACAAGCAGAGCAAGGCGAACATCACCGACACGCAGACGGCGACCTTCGATTTCGACGACCTGAAGATCGTCTGGAACCACCGCACCTGGGGCCGCTCCCCCGACCCGGACTATCCGTGGGGCGCTACCTTCTACGGCGACAAGGGCACGCTCCGGGCGAGCGTGATGGGCTACGACTTCGCACCCGAAGGCGGAGGCGCGGCGATCCACAAGGACGTCACCTACGAGCTGGAGCAGTATCCCGAGGACAAGACCGAGAAGGACCTCGAGAAGCACGTGGCCCCTGCGATCCGCGTCCACATGAAGGATCTCCTGACCGCGATCGCCCGCCGCGGACGGCCGGTGGCCGACATCGAGCAGGGGCACATCTCGAGCGCCTCGTGCATCCTGGCGAACCTCTCGATGCGGCTCGGACGCACGCTGGTCTGGAACGCCGACAAGGGCGAGGTCGTGGGGGATCCCGAGGCCAACGCGCTCCTACGCCGGCCCTATCGCGCGCCGTGGATCCATCCGGATCCGACGACGGTCTAGCCCATCTGGTCGAGCTCGGGTGCGTTGACGTTCAAGCATCCCGCTTCCAGCCGCGGGCCACGCCCACGCCGAAAAGCAAGCCGGCGCCGACGAGCCCGCAACTGAGTATCGGAATGACAGGCGTGCGCAGGTTGGTGACTGCGATCGGAACCGCGATTCCGAAACCGACAAGGGCGCCCATGAACGCGCCCCCGCGGTCGCTAAGCGAGAGCCAGTGCAGTCTGGTGACGACCGCGATCGCGAGTGCGATGCCCAGGATCCCCCCGAGGACGGCACCGGCGAAGAGGGCTGGCTTGCCAGCGGAGCGGCCGAGGATGGAGCCAACGACCGCGCCGAGACCCGCGAATGCCCAGGCGACGAGCAGCACCGGAAGCGGCTTCAAGGGGATTTGCATGCTCCCGCCCGCCATGCCGCGCTATTCGAAGACGAGGGACCCTGTGGGATCGCCGTAGTGCTGGTAGGCGGCCCAGAGCGCCTCGTAAAGGCCGGCGGCGGCCAGCGTCCGGCGCGCCTTGAGCATAGCCTGCCCATAGGTGACGTCGGCCGGGGGCCGGCCGCGAGCGGGGAGCACGCTGTCGTAGAAGGTCTCCGCGAACAGGATGGCGCCCTCGTCGTTCACCTCCCACGCCGTCCCCACGTAGTCGCGCACGCCGCGACGGAAGAACTCGTCGGCGAGGCCGGGAAGCAGATCCGTCTCGCCGCGGACGGCGACCGCGGTGCCGGTGCGCGTGACGGCGGAGGTCAAGCCGCTGAGGCAGGCGTTGGCGACCACGAGGCGCGGCGCCAGCTCCATCCCTTCCAGCTCGCGCGACGTCAGCAGCCCGCCCTTGAAGACCCATCCCGCGCGGTCGGGCTCGGCGGCGTCGAAGTCGCCATGTCCGCAGTAGTGGAGCAGGTCGAAGCCCCCCGTGAGCAGGTGATGGAGGACGTCGATGCGGGTGGCGGGCGCGATGCCGGGCAGCGGGCCGGCGCCCGCCGCGTCGGGCGCCCCGACGAGCTCCACGACGTCCGCGCCCCGGGAGCGCAGCAGGTCCGCGACGCGCTGCGCCTCACGACGCGCGCCGGGAAGCGATCGGCCCTGTCCCGGATCTCCCGGATCCCCGATGACGAGCGCGCGCAGACGCGAGGCCGGCCGGGGCGCGGGCGCCGGCGGCGGGCTGTAGGCGGTGCGGAGCTGCCGGGCCAGCGGCCCCCGCAGGCCGAGCGCGAGCGGCGTCGGCCCGCCCGCTTCGTCGCCCGCCATCATCTCCCAGTGGACGCGCGCCATCTCGCGGTCCACTTCGAAGACGAGCGGGGGTCCCTCCCGCACCTTGTCATCGAAGTCGGCGGGCAGGAGCAGGCGGCGCAGCAGGTCTCCGAGGTCGTCGAGCCGGGCCGCGAGCGGGTCCGTCATCCGCGCCACGAGCTCCTGCACGAGGGCGAAGTCGACTCCGAGGTCGCGCTCGGCCACGGTGGCCGTCTCGGTGATGGCGGCGACGCGGATGCGGTCGCCCGCGCGCACGAACGACACGCGGGTGGCGACGGCGCCCGAGGGAACGCGCGCCGGGCCCAGGCGGACGCGGAGCGAGCTGGCCACGCGTCCCAGGTCCGACTTGCGGTCCCGTCCCAGCGCGTCCAGCGTCTTCACGAGGCGCGCGGGCAGGTCGTCCTGGCGAGGCAACGCGCGCATCAGGATGCCCACCGCCTTGCGGGCCGCCGAGCGCACGGGCGAGCCCGAGGCCTGCGCGGCCGCCGCCAGCAGGAGCGCGAGCCCGCTCTCGGCGCTGATCGCACCTCCGCGCGCCGGCCGGATCTTCGACGCCGGCGCGAGCTCGATCGGGCCGGCTCCCGCGTCGGCACGCCGGATCTCCTCCACCGTGTCCCGGATGCGATGCGCGCGGGCGAGCTCCTTCTCGACGATCCGCACCAGGCGGATGCGGCTCTCGACCTCCGCTCCGGCCAGCGCATCGCCGAGGCCGAGGAAGAGCGCGCGCACGGCCTGCTCGACCTCGAGCGTTCCCTCCCCGGACCCGATGAGCACCGTGCAGATCGTGCGGACGGCGGGCAGGCCCGCCACGGCCCACGTGAGGTTGCGCGCCAGCCGTCGCAGCTCCGGCTCGCCGAACGTGCCCGCATGTCCCATGCCCGCGACCGCGACCACCCGCCGCCCCCACGGAAAGAACGCGACGTCCCCCAGGCCGCCCCGCAGGATGCCGCGCCGCGTCTGGTCGGTGATCACCAGGTGGCGGCGCTTGCTCGAACCCGAGACCGCCTCGTCGAGGGCCCGCTCGGCGCGCTGGGGCAGGACGCCCTCGTAGTGCCCCACGGCGTAAACGTCCCCGGCGGCCTTCGTGATGTCGCCCCAGACCACCTCGACGCGGAGGCGCGGGCGGCGGGCCGCCCGCGGCCGAGGACCGCGCGCCCGGCCACGCTCGACGCGCGCCGGGGGTGCCGGCGACGAGGCGACGAGCGGCCGTCCCGTGTCGAGGGGCGTGCCCGTGTAGTCGCGGAGCATCAACGCTTCCAGACGCGCCGCCTCCACCTCGCTCAGCGCGGGAGCGCCGCGGCGACGGCCGGCGGTGGCGGCCCGGCTCACGAGCTGCTCGACGACGGCGGCCTCGACCTCGAACGCGCGCGGCGGCAGATAAGGCGCGGCGGCACGCAGGCCGCGTCTCGGAGGCTTGCGGCTCTCGAGCGCGGTCGTGGCCCCCGCTTGCAGCAGGTCGTGCACCGCGGCGAGGACGTTCGGGTTCTTGGGCAGGTCGCCATGGGCCTCGCGCACCCAGAACGTCTTCACTCCCTCGAGCAGGCCCAGCGCGTGGGGCACGCGGCCGTCGCCGTCGGTGGTGATCTGGTAGATGAACCGACCGGGCGCTTCGATCTGGACGGCGGTGGGCGTGTCCTGGTCGTAGCCGGCGACGTAGAGCAGCCGGTCGGGGTCGACGATCGGATAGATCGCTTCCTGAAACGCGCGCCCCCGCGCGATGAGTTCGGGCGTCACCGGCAACGTGCCCCAGCTCGCGGCCTCGAAGAGGCGAACGTGGTCGTCCCCGAGGTCGACCCGGGGCGAGGGCAGGTGCTGGTAGGAGGCGTGGAAGCTGTCGAGCGTGCGCAGGAGGCCGACGCCCTTGTGGAACAGGCTGATCTTGCCGAGCGTCTTGACGATCTTCTCCTCGCCGGAAAGGGCGAGCACGATCGCGAAGGACCCGCGGTTCGGCGTGCCCAGCATCACCAGCCGGCCGCCGCGGCCCTGGCCGGCGGGGTCCTGCATGGAGCGCCACACGTCGGGATGGAGCTGGATGAAGCGCCGGGCCACCAGCCCCCCCATCGAATGGGCGAGCAGGTGCACGGGCTCGCCCCCGGCCCAGCTCCGGACGAGGTCGGCGAGCGCGGATGCGCTCTGGTCGACGTCGAGCCGCCAGTCGAAGGGGAACGGGCGCGTCTGCCAGCGGGTCTGCAGCTCGAGCAACAGGTGCGCATAGACCGGCCAGATGCTGGCGGTGCGCACGGTGTGCGGAGGCGGGAGCGGTGCGCCGTCGAGCGAGAGCCGCAGCTCGTCGAGGCGGCCGGTGAGGATCCGGAACAGGTTGACCCACACGCGGTCGCTCTCGCCGCCCGCGTCCACCGAGTCGAGCTGGGTGCCCATGAGGCCGGGGAGGACGATGACCCGGCCCAGGGTCGGGCCGCGCCGCCCGCGGCGCGCCGACTGGTAGAGGCGCGCGAGTCCTTCGTCACCGAGCTGGGCGGCCAGGATCTCGCGCTCCGGGGGCGTGAGGGCGAAGAGCGCGGACCGGGCGGCCTCGACGTCACCGGCGGCGAGCGCGCGGTCGAACGCGGCGAGGCCCGGGCGATTTCGATAGCTCGGCACGGCCGGAGGCTACTGCCCGTGCGCGACGGCTGTCAATCGTGGATACGCTTCATGGCTAACGGCCGGGGATGCTCGCCGGTGAGGAATCGTCGTTTCCATCCCGCCCGTGCCGCCGCTGCGGCAATAATCGAGAGTCGTGCCTCGCGCTTCTGACGGCCGTCGAGTCTGGTGGGTCGCCGGCGTTCTCCTCGTCGTCGCCGCGCTGCTCCTCCTCCGGGGATGCGAGGCGCTGCGGCCGTTGCGCCGGGTGCTGACGAGGCACGTGCTGAACCCGGTCACGTCTTCACCGGCCGCGTCCGCGCCGCCCGTCGAAGTGGCTACGCTCGAACGACAGCTCCAGGGCCAGACCGCCCTCGTGGCCGAGGCGGAGGCGGGCGCGCTCTTCCCCGACGCTCCCGACCGGGTACTCGTCCTCGTGGACCAGCGACTCGTCCAGCGCCTGCTCACCGCGCTCACGCCCTCCGAGCACGTCGTCGCCGACCGCTATCACGTCGTCGTCACCGGCGCTCGCGTGGTGTTCGAGGACGGCTTCGCCCTCGTCCGGCTGGACGGGAGAGCGAGCCTGGCCGGCGTCGCGGAGTCCGACGTGTTCGCCGACCTCACCGTCGTCGGCGACCTGGAGCTGCCGGCCGAACAGCAGAAGCGGGACGTGCTCAGGGCGCGCATCCACGTCCTCGCGGTGGATGCGCGGCAGGTCACGGTCGGGGCGCGGAGCGAAAAGGCGGAGGAGCTGGTCGAGGATCTGGGCCGCACGAAGCTGGAGGACTTCGCCGCCCTCGCTTCCTCGCTGGAGATCCCCGTGCGCCAGGAGCACGAGATCACCATCCCGGCCGTCGGCCCCAAGGGCCCCGTGCGCATCGCCGCCGCTTCCCTGCCCGTCCGTCTCGCGCTGCGGAGCGTGCGCGCCTTCCACGGCAAGCTGTGGATTGCCATGGGAGCCTCCATCGGCGCGTCTTCGCTCGCGCGAAATGAATTCGCGCTCGCCAGTGAGCGGGGGGGACGCTCCCGTCCCCCCCAATCCCCCCCGATCGCCGGAACCGTCGGCGGTGGCACGGGCGGTCCGGATCTCCGCGACCTCTCCCGCGACGAGCGCCTGCTGCGCCTCCACCAGGAGTACCGCCAGCGGCACGAGCGGTTGGAGTCGCTGCTCGCCCGCGAGCCGCTGATCCAGGAGGCGGAGCGCACCCGGGGGGACATGGTCGCCACGGTGCCGGCGGGCCTCCTGAAAGAGGTGGCGCAGGAGGTGGCCCGGCGTTACTTCGATCGCGTGGCGCTCGAGCTTTCGGACATCGAGGTGACGAAGTCGGGAGAGATCCACGCCGACACGCCCGTGGGCCGGGTGAACGCGGGAGAGTGGACGGTCCACGTGAATCTGCTTCACACCCGGGGGACGTTGAAGGCCAAGGTGCCGCGGATCGAGCTCAAGCCCGACGACGAAGTAGACCTCGATCTGCCCGTTCTTCTCGAGGAGGGCGAAGGAACCGCCGCCTTGCGCTTCGCCTGGAAGTCGCACGGTCTCGCGAAGGTGGTGTGCAAGGACTTCGAGACGGAGCAGGAGATCTCCGGCCGCGTGAAGCCCGAAGAGTATCCGGTGGAGGGCCGCTTCCTCCTCACCGCGGTGAAGGACTCCCTCACCGCCACCCCGCGCTTCGACCCCGCCTTCCGCGTGAAGTTCGAGCTGGACCCCGAGTCGTGGGCGAAGGTCCGCACCGCCCTCGAGCACCAGGACGACATCACCCGCTGCGGCCTCGCCTTCGATCCCGACAAGGTCTTCGCGCAGCTCCAGGAGCTGGTGGGCAAGGGGTTCGTGATCCATCTGCCCCGCAAGCTGCTGCGCACCGTCACGCTGCCGGTCGGGGTTACGGAGTCGGTGGAGGTGGAGGGCCGGCGGGTGGCGGTCGCGGTGACGCACAACGCGCTCCGGATCACGCCCCAGGGTCTCTGGTACAGCATCGACCTCCGGCCGGAGATCCAGGGCGCGCCCCGGCCCGGCGCGCTGAGCTCCCCCCGCCCTTGACGCGACCGTGCGCGCGGGCAAATCATGAGCCCATGCTGAAGAGGCTCATGCTCTGCCTCGTCATCCTCGGGGCGGGAGCGTGCGAAGCCGCGCGGGTGGGCCCCGATACGGTCCCGAAGGGGACCTGGGGCGGCGACGACGGCGGTCTGATCGTCACCGCCGAAGGCGCCCATGCCCACATCGGGTGCACGCTCGGCGACCTGGAGGGGCCGATCGCTCTCGACGCCGACGGCCGCTTCGACGTGGACGTGCCCTGGAACGTCGACGCGTTCCCCATCGATCGCGGGATCCGGCACCCCGCCCGCCTCTCGGGGCGCACCGACGGCCACACGCTCACGCTGGCCGTGCGCCTGTCGGACACTGGCCAGGCCCTCGGTCCCGTGCTCCTGACCCTGGGGATGGAGCCCCGCATGCAGAATTGCCCCATCTGCCGGCGCTGATTTGATAGGCTTCGGGTGGGCCTGTAGTTCAGCTGGTTAGAACGGCCGGCTCATAACCGGTTCGTCGAAGGTTCGAGTCCTTCCAGGCCCATGAACAACCCCTTCGACATCCACTCCCGGAACCACCGGTAGAGTTGCGTCTGGCCGGCGGCGGAGCGGCCGGGGCGGCGCGCGGCCACGCTCACGGCCTCGCCCAGGGATGCTCCGGCGGCGAGCTCCGAGAGCAGGCGGTAGGCGGGACGCGACAGCTCCAGGCGATGAACCCCGTAGTGGCGGCGGTAGACGGCGACCCAGCCGTCCTTGCGTAGCGGACGGGGATGCCGATGGCCTCTTCCGCGGAGGGACTGCACGTACGCGTTGACCGGGTAACGCAGCGCCAGGAGGCGAAAGGCGGCGATCGGGCGCAGCCGGGCGGTGGCCCATGCCTCAGCCCGCACCGCGGCGACGGCCTCGGCGGAGAGGGTCGGCGTCTCCACCGCGTCGAACACCTCGGTCATGGCCAGCTCCAGCCGCGCCAGGTCGTGGCAGAAGCCGCGGTGGCGCCGTCCGATCGCCGTGAGGACGAACGCGGGAAGGTGGTCGCCGAGGCGGTTCAACGTATAGGAGCGCGAGGGAAACGAGGCCACGTAGTCGCGCACCAGGTCGCGGAATCCGCGCGGGCCCAGGAAGTGCTGCAGCGCCGGGTAGTCGATGCCCAGCGCCTCCTCCATCCGCAGCAGGTACATGCGCTGGTAGATCTCGACCCGCTGGGCCGGCGCGAGGGTCCGCGACGGGAGCACGACGTCGGCGAGCCTCTCGGGCGGGATCTCGGCGCGGGCGGCCTTCGAGGCGAGCGCCTCGTCGATGGAACCCGGGTGGACGACGACCTCCTGCATCCAGCGCTGGACGCGGGAGAGGCGCGCCTCAAGCGCCACGGGCCACTCGCACCGGCGGCGCGGCGGGCTCCTCCCGGTAGGCGCGGGCCTTCAGCGCCTCGGCATGGAGCACGTCGAAGTCCGGGATGTCCTCGTCCCACTCGTAGAGGGTCGACACGTTGCCGGTCCGGCGACACGACCGCCGGAACAGCTCCCACACCTCGGCCACCGCGTGATCGGAGTGGGTGTCGAGGATGTGCGTGCCCTTGTTCGTGTGACCGGCGACGTGGTACTGCACGACGCGGTCGGCGGGCACGTTGTCGATGTATACCCGCGGATCGAATCCGTGGTTGAACGAGCTGACGTACACGTTGTTGACGTCGAGGAGCAGCCCGCAGTCGGCCTCCTGGGCCAGGCGGGACAGGAAATCCCACTCCGTCATCGCCGAGGAGGCGAACTCGACGTATGAAGACGGGTTCTCGAGGACGAGCGGCCGCTCCAGGATCTCGCTGACCTGCCGCACCCGCGCCGCCGTGTGGCGCAGCGCCTCTTCGTGGTACGGCATCGGCAGCAGGTCGTGGACGTTCCGGCCCGCCACCCCCGTCCAGCACAGGTGATCGGAGACCCAGCGCGCCCGGGTGCGGGCGGCGAGGGACTTGAGCTTGCGGAGGTATTCGCGGTCGAGGGGATCCGTGCTTCCGATCGACATCGAGACGCCGTGGAGGGCGATCGGGTAGCGCTCGGCCACCTGGTCCAGGACCCACAGGGGATGGCCCCCGGTGTCCATGAAGTTCTCGGAGAGGACCTCGAACCAGTCCACGGCGGGGCGCCGCGAGAGGATGTGGCCGAAGTGGACGGTGCGCAGCCCCACTCCAATACCCAGATCGGGGAAATTCCAGCGGTTCATGACCCCATTACAGCAACTGCAGGCGAAGCGGGCAACCGCGGCCAGAGCAGGAGACAACCGGTGCCAGAGCAACGGACAACAGCTGCGAGCGGAGCGCGATTCACTCGCCCCGCGGACGCGAAACGGACCCGCCAGATGAGCGGCGGCGAATTCACTTCGCCGCCGCGCTCCGGGGCCGCGAAGCGGACCCGCCGGATGAGCGGCGGCGAATTCACTTCGCCGCCGCGGAAGACGCGAGCGGGGGGTCTGGGGGGTGCGCCGCTAGCACCCCCCAGATTCAATCTAAAGCCCTTTGCAGCCGCCCTTGCCCTTGCAGGAGCTCTTCCCGGGCTTGGCCGCCACGTGCGCCGCGTCGACCGGGACCTTGCAGCCGCCCTTGCCCTTGCAGGAGTTCTTGCCCGGCCCGCCTTCGGCGGTCTTGCATCCGCCGAGGCCCTTGCACTCGTTCTTGCCCTTGCAGTCGTGCTTGGCCGAGGCCGAGGCGCAGCTGCCCTCGCCCTTGCACGCATTCTTCCCGTCGGCGCCTTCGCCCTTACAGGCGTTCATGCCCTTACAGACGTGCGCGCCCGGCTTCGCCGCCGCCTTCGCCTTCTTCGCGGCCAGCTCTTTCTCGTCCGCGAAGGCTTTGGAGCCCGCGACCATACCGGCCACGACGGCGCCCATTACCTTGCTGAACTCTCTGCGGTCCATGCATTTTCTCCTTACAAAATCCTGAACTGCCGAACAGAGGTTGGGAGGTTCTTATCCTCCCTTTCGCCGGCCCTGTCAAGATCGGAGGGGCCTGCCGACGACAACGCTCGAACGGCCCCGGGCATTCCCCGGGCAGTGCTAGAATGCTCCGCCGGAAGGACATCCAACCGCCCGAATGAACCCCGACCTCGAGAGGCTGATCCGGCTCCAGCGAGCCGAGACCGATTTGCGCCGCGCGGAAGCCGAGCTGGCGGAGACCCCCGGTCACCGGGCCGAGCTGGACGCCGCTCTCGCGGCGGAGCGGGCCCGGCTGGAGGCGGCGCGGCAGGAGCTGGCCGGCGGCCAGAAGGCGCGCCGCCAGCACGAAGCCGATCTCCAGGACCTGGAAGCCAAGCGCTCGCGGCTCAAGGGCCAGCTCATGGAGGTCAAGACCAACAAGGAATACACCGCGATGCTCCACGAGATCGAGGCCGTGGAGCGGAGAGACCCTCACCTTCGAGGTCAAGCGCGAGGATGAGACCTACAAGCAGGCCGAGGAGCGTCACCGCGCCGACGTGCGCGCCGTCGAGGAGCGCGCCCGCGGCCTGGAGGAGCAGGTGCGCCGGCTCACCGCCGAGCGCGACGCCATCGCGTCCACGGTGCCCTCGGGCGTCCTCGACCTCTTCCACCGCGTGGCCCGCTCGCGGGGCGGCGTCGCGGTGGCCCCGGCGCAGGACGGGATGTGCCAGGTCTGCCACGTGAAGCTGCGGCTTCAGTTCTACGCGGACCTGAAGCGCAACGAGGAGATCGTGCAGTGCCCCGCATGCAATCGCATCCTCTATTACGAGGCGCCTCCGCCCACGGTCAGCGCGGAGCCCTGAACGCCACGGGGGAGGATCTCCACCTCCACATCGACGGGGCCAGCCGGGGCAACCCGGGCGAGGCGGGCTTCGGAGTGCACGTCACGTCCCCGGCGGGCGAAGAGGTCGCGTCGCTCTACGGTTACCTCGGCCGGGCCAGCAACAACGTGGCGGAGTACCAGGCCCTGCTGCACGGCTTGCGCTACGCGCTGGCGCGCGGGGCGCGCCGGCTGCGCGTCTTCTCGGACTCGGAGCTGGTGGTGCGGCAGATGGCCGGACAGTACCGGGTCAAGCATCCCGACATGCTGAGCCTGCACCGGCAGGCGCGGGAGCTGCTCGGCCGCTTCGAGCGCGTCGACATCGCGCACGTGCGGCGCGAGCAGAACAAGGACGCAGACCGCCTCGCCAACCAGGCCCTCGACGAGAAAGCGTCGAAGCTCGATTAGGTCGCGGCAAATCCTACGAAGTTGATCATGCGTCCGGCGTCCTGTCCCTCGCGGCGGTACGAGTGGTAGAGGTCGGCCCGACACCGGGTGCAGTCGGCTACGCCGTGGATGCGGGCCTCGGGGATCCCGGCCTCGCGGAGCTGGCGTTCGTTGGCGGCCCGCACGTCGAGGTGAGGGCGGCCCCGCGGTCCGGGCCGGAAGAAGTCGGCGCCGGCGTCGCCGAAGGCCGCGCGCAGCTCGTCGCCCACCTCGTAGCAACACGGACCGATGCCGGGACCGGTGGCGGCGAGCAGATCCTCCGGGCGGGAACCGCCCGCCACCAGGGCCGCCACCGCCTCCCGAGCCACACCCGCCGCCGTCCCCCGCCAGCCCGCATGGGCCGCGGCGACCGCGTGCCGTACCGGGTCCACGACGAGGACGGGCAGACAGTCCGCGGTCTCGATGCCGAGGAGGAGTCCCGGCGCCTCCGCCACCGCGGCGTCGGCCTCCGGCCGTCCCGTCCACGGCGCGCGGCGCACACGCGCGCCGTGCACCTGCTGCAACAGGAGCAGCCGTCCGGAGCGCGCGAGCGTCGACGCTACCCGGCGCCGCGTGTCGTCGCGCTCCTCCCACCCCGCGGGCCCGAGCCGCTGCTCGAAGCCGTGGACGAGGCCGGGCACTTCTTCGAAGGCGGCCACTCGCGCCGCGCGGAGCGTCTCGGACACGCCTCCATCCTAAACCGGTAGACTGGACGCGTGGACCCGGACGGCGTGGTGGCGAGCGCTCTCGAGGTGCTGGAGGTGGCGGAGGTCGCGCCGCTGCTCGCGGGTGGCTCCCACCCCTTCAGCGCCGGAGAGTTGGCCTTCGCCCGCGCCCGGTCCGACCCGGAGCGCCGCCTGGCCGCGCGTCTCGCCGCCAAGCGCGCGGCAGCGCGCTTGCTGGGCGGCGGCGTGTCGCCGTCCGACGTGGAGGTGTCACGCCGGCCCGGCGGGCCTCCCCATCTGCGGCTTTCCGCCCGGGCGGAGGCGCGGCTGCGCGAGCAGGGCGCCGACCAGATCCTGGTGAGCCTCACCCACGAGCGCCGCCACGCCGCCGCCGCCGTGCTCCTCATCCGCTCTCGATGAGGCGGGTCCTCCTCGTCCTGAAGCTGGCGGGGCTCGTCCTGCTGGTGGCGGCGGCCGCCGCCGTCTGGGCGGCGTTCGCCCCCGCGGGCGACGCCGCTCCCCACCCCTTCAACCACGACCGCAACGCGGCTTGGCTCGAGCATCGCTGGCTCGAGCGCACCCACACCGAGGCGGAGATGGAGGACCTGTTCGCCACGCTCTCTCACCGCGGGATCGCGTACGTGTTCCCGCACCTCATCCCCTTCAACGGCGCCGGGCGCCTGCCCGTGCACAGCCGGGATCAGATGCGCGCGCTGCTCGCGGTGGCGCGCCGCGTCGCGCCGGACGTCAAGGTGCTGCCCTGGGTGGGCGGGTTGCGCGCGGGCTGGAAGCGCGTGCGACCGGGGACCATCGACCTCGACGACATGGGCCAGCGGCAGCGCATGGTCGCCGAGTGCCGGGGGCTGGTGGACGAGGGCTTCGACGGCGTCCACCTCGACGTCGAGCCCATCGACGACGGCAACGACGAGTTCCTTTCGCTGCTCCAGGCCGTGCGCACCGCGGTGGGGCCGAAGGCGATCCTCTCGGTCTCCACCATCCGCCCCGGGCCCTTCCGGCTCTTCATCGCTCCCAACTTCGTCTGGACGCCCGAGTACTACGGCCGCGTGGGTGCTTTCGTGGACCAGGTGGTGGTGATGGCCTACGACACCGCGATCCCCACCGCCTCCCTGTACCGGCGATACCTGGCCTACGCGGCCCGCAGCGTCACCGAGGAGATGGTCCACTCGAAGGCGCGGGCGCGCGTGCTCGTGGGCATCCCGACCTACGACGAGTCGGGCCTCATGCACCGGGCCGGCGTGGAGACGCCGGAGAACGCCATCCTCGGGGTGGTGTCGGGCCTGCGGGGCGTGGGGGGAGGCGGGACCTTCGAGGGGGTCGCGATCTACGCGGAATGGACCACCGACGAGTCCGAGTGGCGCACGTACGAGCGCCTCTGGCGCGGTCGGGCCGACTGAGTCAGCGCACCAGCGTGCGCTCGCCGTCCTTGATCGAGCCCAGGGACTTGTCGGCCAGCTCCACCTTCACGCGGCGCTTCTGGCCGGTAGCCGCGCCCTCCGGCTGGTAGCCCACGACGTTCTCCATGCTGATCTCGGTGGCGATCGTGCGGAGGATCTTGGCCAGCGACTTCGGGTCGACCGTTCCCGGCTCGAAGGCGCGGCCGCCCGACTCCTCGGCCAGCCGGCTCAGCTCGAATTTCTTGTAGTCGTACATCGCACGGTTCGGCACGCCGCCCCCAAAGGCGGCGTTGCGCGAAGAGGTCTGGAAGGCCTGGCTCAGCAGAAGCGAGTAGACCCGCACGTCCCCCTCGGCGGCGGCCTGGATGGCTTCCCCCACCTTGCCCCCGCGGTTCTCGAGGCCGTCCGAGAACACGATGAGGGCCCGCTGTGCCTTCTCGCCGTCCTTCGGGCGGCGGCAGAGGTCGGCGAGCGACGCGAAGAGGCGCGTTCCCTCGCGGCGCGTCTCCCAGCCGAACCGCAGCGCCTCCTGGAACCCGTCGACCAGCGAGTCCGCGTCGCGGGTCGGGGGCCGCAGGCACCGCAGCTCGCCGCCGAAAGCACAGAGCCCGACCCGTGCCTGCTCGCCGAGGCTCGCGAAGAGGACGTCCTTCACCAGCGACTCGTCGAGCAGCCGCTCGTCCATCACGCTGCTGCTCACGTCGAGGGCGAGGGTGACCTCGGGTGGGATCGTGCGCTCCCGGGTCGAGGGCGTCTCGAGCAGCGCGATCTTCTGCGGCCGGCCGTCCTCCAGCACGCGGATCTGGTCCGGCTTCAGGGTGTCGACGTACCCGCCCTTCTTCTCGACGTGGAAGCGGACGTAGACCAGCTCGGTCGACGTCCCGAAGGTCGGCACGTCGTGCTTGTCCGGGGACTGGGCGGCGGTGGTCAGGGCCGCGGCCGCCAGGGCCGCGGCCGCCAGGGCCGCGGCGAGGAGCGCGGTGCGATTCACGCCCCCTGGATCAGCAAGATTCGCGCCGGGTCCGCTGCTACGACTTGGCGGCGGCTCCTGTCATCGGGCGCGGACAGCGGGGCGCGGCGGCGAGGACACTCCTCAGGCCGCGGCTAAAATCAAGCCGAAGCTGCGAGCGAAGCGGGATTCACTCCCGCGGAGCGAGCGGGGGGTTCAGGGGGGTGCGACGCAGCACCCCCCTGCTCGATGAGGACCCCGTCGCGGATCTGGACGATGCGCTCGGCGAGGCGGGCCACCGCCTGGTCGTGGGTGATCATCACGATCGTCTGGCCGGCGCCGTGCAGCTCGCGGAAGAGGCCGACGATCCCCTGGCCGGAGGCGGAGTCCAGGTTGCCGGTGGGCTCGTCGGCGAGGATGATCGCCGGCCGGTTCACGAGCGCCCGCGCGATGGCCACCCGCTGCATCTGTCCGCCGGACAGCTCGGTCGGCTTGTGGTCCATGCGGTCGGCCAGGTCCACCCGCCGCAGCATCTCTTCCGCCCGCTCCTTCCGCTCGCGCGTGCTCACTCCCGCGAACAGGAGCGGCAGCTCGACGTTCTCGAGCGCGCTCGCGTAGGGGAGCAGGTTGAAGTTCTGGAACACGAAGCCGACGTGCCGGTTGCGGATCTCGGCCAGCCGGTTGCGGTCGAGCCCGGCGACCTTCTCCCCCGACAGCACGTACTCGCCCGAGGTGGGGGTGTCGAGGCAGCCGATGATGTTCATGAGCGTCGACTTGCCCGAGCCCGAAGGCCCCACCACCGCTACGTAGTCGTTGCCCCCGATGTCGAGGTCGATGCCGCGCAGGGCCTCCACCTCGACCCGTCCCATGCTGTAGGCCTTGCGGATCCCGCGCATGCGGATCATCGCGCCCTCGATCTTCGGCTGTTCGCTCATCACTCGTACCTCAAGGAGACGGCGGGGTTCACGCTCGCGGCCCGGCGCGCCGGGAAATAGCCGGCCAGCATGCCGATCGTCCCCAGCACCACCGAGGTGCTGAGGGCGATGGCGGGCGAGAACGTGGGCCGGCCCAGGAACTCGAACGCCTCGCCCTTGAGCGGGAGGACGGCGATCACGGCCATGAGGCCCAGGGAGACGGCGGTGCCGAGCACCCCGCCCATCACCGTCATCATCAGGGCCTCCATCACGAAGGGCGCCATCACCTGCCGGACCTTGGCCCCCAGCGCCATCTTCACGCCGATCTCGCGCGTGCGCTCCTTCACGACCGCGTACATGATGTTGGCCACCCCCATCCCGCCCACGAACAGCGTGAGGGCGCCGATGATGCCGAGGAACACCTGGATGCCGAGGGCGATGTTCTCGGTGATGCGCTGGTTCTCGCGCGTGTCCCAGATGCCCAGGGCCCGCCGGTCTTCGGGATCGAAGCGGTACTTCTTCCCCAGCACCCGGTAGATCTCGGACTTCGCCTGGTCGCCCGCCTCCATGCTGACCGGCGCGTAGACCATGTTCCCAGGTCGCGAATCGGTGTACATCGACTTGAAGGTCGTGGCGGGGATGGTGCCCTGGCCCTTGTCGGGCCCGCTGTACATCCCCATCATCACCTTGGCCTGCATCACGCCCACGACCAGGAACGTCGACTGGTTGATCTGCACGCTGCGGCCGATGGGATCGGCGGTGCCGAAGAGGTCCTTGGCCAGCTCGTCGCCCAGGAACACGACCCGGCGCTTCTCGGTCAAGTCCGCCTCGTCGATGAAGCGGCCGCCCGCGCTCGGGATGAGGTTGCGCATGGGCCCGAAGGAGGGATCCACCCCGCGCACGCGGGCGTTGACCGACTTGGCGCCGAGGCTCACCGGGACGCGCCGGGAGTACTCGCGGCTGATGGCGGCCAGCTCGGGGATGCGGGCCTTCAGCAGCTCCATG
>QHVJ01000535.1 GCA_003222275.1 Acidobacteriota bacterium
CGAGATGGTCCAGCCTCAGGGTTTCGGCGTCGGCGTCGGCTTCGGCTTCGGCTTCAGCTTCCGTTTCGGCTTCGGCGTCGGCGTGGGCGTTGATTTCGGCGTCGGCAGCGGCTTCAGCGTCGGCGTCGCTGTCGGTGTCGGTGTCGGCGCCGCCGTCACCACCGGCGTGGGCGTCGGGCCGGCGGGCGGCTTGGGCGAGACCGGTGCCGCGGGCACGAGAGTGGATCCCGGCGGCAAGGGCGAGGGCTCCGTCGCGGCAGCCGCGAACGGCGCGTGATGGATGGCCCCCGAGTCCACCGTCTGTCCCGTGCGGCTCACGGCCTGGAAGTACATGTCGGTGCCGTCGATCTCGACCAGCATGAACGAGTAGTCGCTGTCGAAGCCGACGTCGGTGAGGCCGGTGCCGCGGTCGATGTCGCCCTTGCGCAGCGAGCCACCGGCCCCGCATACCCAGTGGTAGATGCCGTTCTGGACCTTGATCCGCTCGTAGAAGTGGTCGTGGCCGGTGAAGACCACCGTGACCCCGTACTTCATGAAGAGGGGCTCGAGCTGCGAGCGCAAGTCGAGCGAGGAGCCGTGGGTCCTTCCCGATGAATAGAGCGGGTGGTGGAAGAAGGCGATCTTCCACTCCGAGCTGGACTTCTTCAGCTCGGCCTCCACCCAGTCGAGCTGCGGCTTGTCCATGTAGTTGCTGTCGAGCGCGAAGAAGCGTACGCCGGGGCTGCCGATCTTGCCCAGGCCGCCGGGCGACGCGCGCCAGGTGTAAAAGCGCTGGCCGCCCATGTTCCAGTCCTTGTAGTTGCGCTCGGACGGGTTGTCGTGATTGCCGAGGGCGGCGTAGAACTTCACCTTGTCCCCCAGGAGCTGGGCGTAGGGGCCCTCGAACTTCGTCTTGAAGTCGTTGGCGCTCGCGGAGCCGCCATAGAGGTTGTCGCCCACCATGATCACGAAGTCGAACGCGAACTTGGTGCGGAAGGCGGCCATCTGCTTGGCCACGTCGTATTGGGCGGTGCTGGCGGTGCCGGTGTCGCCGATGACGGCGAAGCGGATCGAGCCGTCCTTGACGGGCAGGCGCAGCTCCTGGGCGGAGGCCGGAGCGACGGCCAGCGCCAGGACGAGCACGGCGAGGGTCGAGCGAAGCGCGGCCTTCGAGAAGGGGGCGGGTCGAAGCATGGGGCTCACCTCGGAATGGACGGGTCAGGTACGACGTCCGGGATGTAGTCCAGGATCACGTTCGCCTCGGTGTCACGCAGGATGAGCGCGCGCCCGATGAACCGGTAGCGCACCTGTTCCGGCAGCAGCGGGAGCTTCAGCAGGAGCGAGGGGGGGACGGAGGAGAAGGGGGCCGAGTCGGGATAGAGCGCGTTGACGGCGATGGTGACGGGAGGCTTGACCTCCTTGCTCGGGTCCCTCGGGGTCGGGTTCCCCTCGACCTTGGGGTTGCCCTGCTTGATGTCCTTCAGGAGCTCCGGTCCCTGCGCGCTTGCGAACTCCCGGTGCAGCGTCCGGCGGATGGCCGCTTCCACCTCGGGCTTGAAGATATCTCCCCGCTTCGCGCCCTTCCGGTAGGCCATGATCGCGCCGGTGAGGGCCTTCTGGTGCGCCTCGATCTCGGCCGGCGTGGACCGGGCGTCGATGGGCGGGATCTGCTTCAGCGCCGACCGGCGCAGCTCGACGTACTCCTCGATCTCGTGCTGGAGCTTGCGCAGCGTTTCGGCGTCCATCTCCGTGGTCTGCGGCGGAGCGATCGTCTCCTTGGAGGCCGACGAGCATCCTCCCATCGCCACCGACCCCAGCAGGGCCAGGCGCAGGAGCACGGCGCGTTCTCGCATCATCGCGGGCAACCTCTCATGGCGGGCATCTCTGGTTCACGACCTCGTCCCGCTTCTTCTTGAAAACCTGCACCCAGTCGTCGATCGCCGCCTTGCGCTCGCCCTGCGGCGTGTGGATCTCCTGCTCGAGGCGCTCGATGCGGGCGGCCGTGAACATGTCGCGGAGCTGAGCGTCGGAGAGCTGGACGAGCAGGTCGGCGAGGAACTTCCGCCCCGCCTCGCTGATTCGAGGATGGACGAGGGTGCCGCTCAACGACTTCTTCTGGTTGGCCACGCACTGGCCGGCGTCCTTCCACACGGGCTGGGACTGCCACGCGTGCAGGTCGACCCGCGTGTTGTTGAGCAGCGTCGCCTTGCCGAAGGTCAATCCGACGTCATGGATGTACATGAAAGGCTTCTTGCAGTCTTCGTTGCCTTGTTCGTCTTTGACGACGCCGTCGGCGAGGCAGATGAACCCTTGATTGCCGGCCTTGCTGTCGCTGTGCTGCAGGAACACGGCGAGCAGCTTCAAGGCGTCGCGTTGCGCCCGTGGCGCGCCCCCCACGCTTTCGTCGACCCGGTCCAGTTCCGGCCACGCCCATCCCTCGAGCTTGGAGAGCGCGATCTCCTTTCCCTCCAGCTTGCGCTGGATGCTCGCGATCCGGAACTTGCTCTCGGCCACCCTGCGCTCGCTGCTCCAGAACCAGGGCTCGATCGGACAGTTGCGGCACGCCACCTGGACCGGATAGTCGCGCTCCGAGCCGAAGCCGATGGCCCAGAGCAGCCGGCTCGCCGCCACCTCGGCGTAGACCTCGCCGCTGTTGTACTTGACCTTCACGACGTCCCCGCCGCTGAGGTCGCACAGGAACTTCGGCGTGTCGCCCGTCAGTTTCTTGTCAGGGGTCACGTAGTCGCAAGTCACTTGCTGGTCCGGCTCGAAGCTCCCCTTCCCCTGCGGTCCCCTGAGCAGGTCCATGGAGGGGATCCTGGTCGGCTGCCAGACGGCCGCGCGCCGCATGTACTCGGCTCGGGCCTGCGGGTTGAGGTGATCGAGCTTGCGGGGACCGGACGGAGCCTTGGCGTGAGCGTGGGCGCAGGCGGACGACAGCGACAGGGTGAGTAAT
>QHVJ01000533.1 GCA_003222275.1 Acidobacteriota bacterium
GGGGTCGAGGAGCCCGAAGCGTTGCGCCGCGCGTTCTGGCGAGAGACGCCGGAGGCGCGGCGGGAGGCGCTGCTCCCGTTCCTGTGGACGGTGGTCGCGCACGAGGGCCAGCTCTACGGCAACACGGCCCGCGGAAGCTGGGCCCGCGTCACCAACGGCCTGAACTTCTCCTATCCGGGCTACAACGAGCTGCTCGCGGGCGCCGCCGACCCGCGCATCGACAGCAACGACAAGCGCCCGAACCCCAACGTGACGGTACTGGAATGGCTCAACGGCCGGGAGGGCTACCGCGGCCGCGTGGCCGCATTCTGCTCGTGGGACGTGTTCCCGTTCATCATCAACCGCGAGCGCAGCGGCGTCCCGGTGAATGCCGGCTGGGACCCGGTGCCCGACGTCGGTCGCCCCGACCTGGCCATGCTCAACCGGCTCCTGGCCGACACGACGCCGGCCGCCACCGGCGTACGCCACGACTCCTTCACCTTTGCCGCCGCCCTCGAGCATCTCCGGACCGAGCGTCCGCGTGTCCTCTACCTCGGCCTGGGCGAGACCGACGATTGGGCCCACGCCGGGCGTTACGACCGCTACCTCGAGTCCGCGCACCGCTTCGACCGCTTCGTCGGCCAGCTCTGGCAGGAGCTGCAGCGGACGGAGGGCTATCGCGGCCGGACCTCGCTCGTGATCACGACCGACCACGGCCGCGGGAACGGACCCGAGGACTGGAAGAGCCACGGAGCCAAGATCCCCGCGTCGCAGAACATCTGGATCGCGGTGCTCGGGCCGGACACGCCCGCGGCCGGCGAGCGCGCCAACGTCGAGCCGGTGACGCAGGCGCAGGTCGCGGCCACGGTGGCGGCGCTGCTCGGCGAGGACTATCGGACGGGCGCACCGTCGTCGGCGCCGCCGATCAAGGGCGCCGTCAAGGAGCTTCGATGAGCAAGCCTCCGACCGTCTTTCTCGCCGAGATGACCAACGCCGAGGTGGAGCGGTTCCTCACCGATCACCACACCGTCATCGTCCCTGTCGGCTCCACCGAGCAGCACGGCCCGCACCTCGCGCTCTCGGCCGACGTGCTCATCCCGCAGGAAGTCGCGAGGCGGGTGGCGCCGAAGGTCGGAGCCGTGGTGGCGCCCCCGCTCAGCTATGCGCTGTCGTATCCCCACGTCGGCTTCAAGGGCCTCGTCCACATCCGCATCCCCACCTTCATGGCTCTCGTCGAAGACCTGTGCCACGCATTCGCAACGGTGGGCTTTCGCCGGATCGTCTTCCTGAACGGCCACTACGACAACACCTACGCCATCGCCTACGCGTGCGCCAACGCGGCCTACGGGCTGGCGCCGGAGGTGAAGGCCTTCCCCATCAACTACTGGGACGGGATCCCGGCCGAGGTCGCCAGCCAGTACATGAGCCTCGCCAAGGGGATGCACGCCAACGCGGCGGAGACCGCCGCCGTCCTTGCCATCAACCCGGCGCTGGTGGACATGGAGAAGGCCAACGCCGAGTTCCCGCCCTTCCCCGATTTCACCGTGGAATCTCCTCCCGTGCACACGGCGTTCTTCTTCTCGGCGCCGGGGTCGGTGTACTGGGCCACGAAGTCGGGGACGTGGGGCGATGCGCGGGAGGCGACACCCGAGATGGGCGAACGCTACCTGAAGATCGCGGTCGACGGCACGCTGGCCGTGCTCGACAACATCGAGAAGACCTTCCGGGCGATGCCCCCTCGTTAGCGGGCGGCGCCAGAGGGAATCGGGCGCGATATGAGAATCGAGTTTCCGGGACTCTTCGACCTCCAGGTGAACGGTTTCGCCGGCGTTGACTTCAACCGCCCGGGCGTGTCGACCGCGCAGCTCGACCATGCCGCCGACGCGATGCGGCGGACCGGCGTGACGCGGTTCCTGCCCACGCTCATCACCGCACCCCTCGAGGCATTCTCGTCCTGTGCGCGCACGCTCGCGCGCTGGAAGCACGCGGGCGCCGTCGGCATCCACGCCGAGGGGCCCTACATCTCCCCGACCGAGGCGCGGGGCGCGCATCCGCCGGCGCACATCATCCCTGCGTCGGTCGAGGACTTCCGCCGCCGCCAGGACGCGGCCGAGGGCCGCATCGTGCTCGTGACCCTCGCCCCCGAGGTGCTCAGCGGCCTCGAGCTCATCGAGCACCTCGTGGACGCAGGCGTGCACGTGGCCATCGGCCACTCCAATGCCGACCCCGCGCAGGTACGCGACGCGGTGCGGGCCGGGGCCACGCTGTCGACGCATCTCGGCAACGGCTGCGCGCCGGGGTTGCCCCGCCACCCGAACCTCATCTGGGAGCAGCTCGCCGCCGACGAGCTCACGGCCTGCTTCATCGCCGACGGCCATCACCTGCCCGCCGCCACCTTGAAGTCGATGGTCCGCGCGAAGACTCCGGCGCGCACGGCGCTAGTGACCGACGCCACCGCCGGCGCGGGCGCCCCGCCCGGCCGTTACGGCATCGGCGAGCTGGAGATCGAGCGGGGCGCGGACGGCCGGGTCGTGCTTCCGGGCACTCCCAAGCTCGCCGGCTCCGCCCTCACCCTCGACGCGGCCGTGGCGCGGGCGGTGCGGGAGACGGAGTTGCCGATCGAAGACGTGCTGCCGATGGCCTCCACGATCCCGGCGGCCTGCCTGGGCGCATCCACCGCCGGGCGCGTCGTCGCCGAGTGGGACGCCGCGGCGGCGGCGCTGACCGTCGTGAGCGTGGACGGCGCGTGAGCCCGCGGCCCCTCCCCCACCTGCGCTGGGGCGTGGCCGTCATGCTGTGCCTGGCCTCCGAGCTGAACTACCTCGACCGCCAGACCCTCTCCGTGCTCGCGGCCACCATCCAGGCCGACCTCGGCCTCAGCGACGTGGCCTATTCGCACATCACGTCCACCTTCCTCATGAGCTACACCGTGATGTACGCGGTGGCGGGGCGGCTCGTCGACGCGCTGGGTACGCGGCGGAGCTTCCTCATCTTCGTCTCGGGCTGGTCGGTGGCCAACATGCTCCACGGCCTCGCGCGCACGGCGCTGCAGCTGTCTTTTTTCCGTTTCCTCCTCGGCGCCGCCGAGCCGGCCAACTTCCCCGCGGGGTTGAAGGCCGTCTCGGAGTGGTTCCCCATGCGGGAGCGGGCCCTGGCGGTGGGGATCTTCAACGCGGGCACCGCCGTGGGGGGAGCTTTCGCGGTTCCGGTCGTGTCCTTCATCGCGCTGCGCTGGGGCTGGCGGTGGGCGTTCGTGGGAACGGGAGCGCTCGGGTTTGCCTGGGTGCTTGCCTGGGCGCTGTTCTACCGGCTGCCCCAGGACCATCCACGGCTGAGCCCCGCCGAGCGGGCCCTGATCCTCGGCGAGGACGCGAGCAGCGGAGAGCCGCGGAGCGAACCGTCGGTCTCGGTGCGGCAGGTGCTCCGCATGCGCGAGGCCTGGGGATGCATCCTCGCCCGCGCGCTCACCGATCCGATCTCCTACTTCCTCAATTTCTGGATCCCGAAGTACCTGCAGGCCGAGCGCGGCTTCACGCTCGCGGCGCTGGGCCGCTATGGCTGGATTCCTTTCGCCGCCCTCGCCGCCGGCAACATCTTCAGCGGCGCCGTGCCCCGATGGCTGATCTCGCGCGGCTGGCCGCTCGACCGCGCGCGAAAGGCCACGATGCTGGCCGTGTCGTGCGCGATGCCCGTCCTGTGCTTCGCCGTGACGCGCGTCGAGAGCCAGGCGTGGGCGCTGGCCGTCGTGAGCGCGCTCTTCTTCGGCCACGCGGCGTGGGGAAACATCACGCTGCCGGCCGAGGTGTTTCCACGCCATGCCGTGGGCACCGTCACCGGGCTCGGCGGCGCGCTCGGCGGCTTGATGGGCGTCCTCACCCAGCTCGCGATCGGCTGGGTAGTGCAGAACCTCTCCTTCGCGCCCATCTTCACCGCGATTTCGGTGGCCTACCTGCTCGCCCTCGCCCTCGTGCAGCTGCTTATCGGCGAGCTCGGCCGCGTGCGGGAGGTTACTTCCTAATTACCA
>QHVJ01000534.1:0-2777 GCA_003222275.1 Acidobacteriota bacterium
ATGGACGGTAGGTCCGGCGGGATTGTGCTCTCGGTCGCTCTCGCGTTTTCGATGGCGGACGGCAGTTCGGCGCAGGACGAGGGCCGCCGGAAGCCTCCGAGGCAGGTCGGACCCGATGTCATCGAGCTGGACCACAGCGACATCTCGTTGCCCCTGCGGGACATCGCGCCCATCCCTCCGCGATTCCAGGACAACGAAGAGCATCCCGTGAAGAAGCTGCCGCACCGCCATCCTTTCCGGCCGCTCGGAAGCCGCTCTGACCCCGTCCTCCAGACGCTGGCCCCCGGTTCCCTGGTCAGCACCACGCCCGGGCTGAGCTTCGACGGGGTGGGCGTTCCCAACTACGGCGTCGCCTCCGCTCCGCCGGACACCGTCGGCGCGGTCGGCGCCACGCAGTACGTGCAGTGGGTCAACACCGCGTTCGCGGTGTTCAACAAGGCCACCGGCGGCATGGTGTACGGGCCCGCCAACGGCAACACGCTCTGGGCCGGCTTTGGCGGCCGCTGCGAGACCGACAACGACGGCGACCCCATCGTCGTCTACGACCAGGCGGCGGCCCGATGGGTGATGACGCAGTTCTCGGTATCCGCCACGCCCTTCTTCCAGTGCATCGCCGTCTCCACCAGCTCGGACGCGACCGGCACCTGGCGGCGCTTCGCCTACTCGTTCCCCGATTTCAACGACTACCCCAAGGTGGGTGTCTGGCCCGACGCGTACTACATCACCTACAACATGTTCAATGCCGCGGGCACGGCGTTCCTGGGCTCCAAGCTGTGCGCCTACGACCGCAACCAGATGATCACCGCCACCGGCACGCCCGGGGGCCAGCAGTGCTTCCAGCTCAGCAGCACCTTCGGCGGCGTGCTCCCCTCCGACTGGGACGGCGCCACGCCGCCGCCGGCGGGCGCGCCCAACTACATGATCGCGTTCGACGACGCGGGGCTGAACGGCCTCAACCTCTGGAAGTTCCACGTGGACTGGGCGAGCCCCGGCAGCTCCAGCCTCACCGGTCCGACCAAGATCAGCGGCGCCGCTTTCACGGAAGCCTGCAACGGCGGTACCTGCATCACGCAGCCCGGGACCACCCAGCGGCTCGACTCGCTGGCCGACCGGCTCATGTTCCGGCTGGCGTACCGCAACTTCGGCGACCATGAAGCGCTGGTGGTGAACCACTCGGTGGACGTCTCCGGCCATTCGGGAGTGCGCTGGTACGAGGTCCGCAGCCCCAACGCGGCCCCGACCCTCTTCCAGCAGGGTACTTTCTCTCCCGACACGGACCACCGCTGGATGGGCAGCATCGCGATGGACCAGGCCGGCAACATGCTGCTGGGCTACAGCGTCTCCGGCGCGGTGCGGCCCAGCGTGCGCTACACCGGCCGGCTCGCCACCGACGCGCTGGGCACGATGCAGGCGGAATCGGAGCTGCTGGCCGGCACCGGCGTCCAGACCGGATCGAGCCTCAGCCGCTGGGGCGACTACAGCGCGATGACGATCGACCCCAGCGACGACTGCACCTTCTGGTACACGCAGGAGTACATCAAGGCCAACGGCGCCTTCAACTGGAGCACGCGCGTCGGCTCGTTCAAGTTCCCGTCCTGCGGCGGTGCGCCGCCGCCTCCGGACTTCTCGGTCTCGGCCAGCCCCTCTTCGCTCACCGTGGCCCAGGGCGCGAGTGGCACCAGCACCGTTACCGTGGGCAGCCTCAACGGGTTCAGCTCGGCGGTGACGTTGAGCGCGTCCGGCCTCCCCAGCGGAGTCACGGCGTCCTTTTCCGCCAATCCGGTCACGCCACCCTCCGGCGGGAGCGCCGCCTCGACGCTGACGTTGAACGCGGCCGCCGGCGCGGCCACGGGGACCTCGACGGTCACGGTGACGGGGACCTCCGGTGCGACTACTCACAGCACCTCGATCAGCCTGACCGTGACCGCTACCGGCGGCGGCGGGGCGCAGACGGCCGTCTTCGACGCCACCCTGCGGGCGCCCACGTGCGCGACGGTCGGCATCTCCTGCGACTCCGGCGCGGCGCTGCTGCTGGGGCGCGACGGCAAGGGCCCCGAGCCGAACCAGCCCAACACGATCAACGGTTCATGCGCCGACGGCACCTCGGGCACGTTCCACTCCGACGAGAGCAACGACCGCATCAAGGTCTCGACCACCGACGGCAGCGGCTTCGCCCCCGGCAAGACCGTCCGGGTCGACGCCACCGTCTGGGCCTGGACGACGCCTTCGGCGGACCACCTCGACCTGTACTTCGCGCCTGACGCGAACAGTCCCGTCTGGAGCCTGATCGCCACGCTCACGCCCACCGCGGCGGGGGCGCAGACCCTTTCCGCTACCTACACGCTGCCGTCGGGCGGCAGCGTGCAGGCGGTGCGGGCCAACTTCCGCTACAACGGCAGCGCCGCCGCCTGCGGCGCGAACAGCGGCTTCGACGACCATGACGATCTGGCTTTCGCCGTCAGTGGCGGCGGGGGCGGCGGCGGAAGCGAGCTGCTCACCAACGGCGGCTTCGAAGGCAGCGCTTCACCCTGGGTGCTCTCGAGCGGGTTCACGTGGACGGGCACGGGCGCCTACCCGCACAGCGGCGCGGGCTACGTCATCGGCGGGGCCGCCAACAACGTGAACGGCACCGCCTACCAGCAGGTGAGCATTCCCGGCACGGCCACCGGGACGCTCACGTTCTGGCTCAACGTCACCACGAGCGAGACCACGACCACGATACCGTACGACAAGCTGATGGTGGAGGTGCGCAGCACGGCCGGCGCGGTGCTCGCCAC
>QHVJ01000534.1:2815-5904 GCA_003222275.1 Acidobacteriota bacterium
TTCAAGGGACAGACGGTCCGCGTCACGTTCCACGCCACCACGGACGTCTCGCTCACGACGAGCTTCCGGGTGGACGACGTGTCGCTGAAGTAGGGTTATCGCCTCAGCGGCACTTGAAGACGTGGCCTCGTTGGCCGAGGACCAGACGATAGGGGCCGAGCTCGGTGCCGTCGTCGACGGCGACGCGCAGCGTCAGGACCCGTCCTCGCACGGCGCCGCGGTAGCGCGCGGGCCGTCCCTCCGTCGATGCGTCCCGGCGCACCGGACCGGGCCGTTCCGGCACGTACCGGCCCTCGACCTCGAAGCGGCCGCGACGGTCGAGCGGCAGCGGCCCGTCGACCCGGCCGTGGGCGCAGTCGAACTCGACTGCGGCGCCCTCCTCGCTCACCGAGAAGGCAACGTGCTCGGCGCCCCATTCGCCCGGCCGTACCCGTCGGGAGGCCGCGGAGGCCGGCAGGGCGAGGAGGGGGACGACGCAGAGCAGGAGCGTCAGCGCCGGAGCCGCGGAAGGCCGCACCGCCCAAGTATGACAGCCTGATCGACGGGGCGCCGGATCGACGGCGTTGACGCATGCCCCGCGAAGGGGATAGCGTCACCGCCTGCCATGCGTGAATACAAGATCGCCGCGATTCCCGGCGACGGCATCGGCCCCGAGGTCATCGCCGCCGGCCTCGAAGTGCTGGCGGCGCTGGCGGTGCGCGACGGCGGGTTCACGCTCCAGGTCGAGCATTTCCCCTGGAGCTCCGATTACTACCTCCAGCACGGCCGTTACATCCCGGACGGCGGCCTCGACCGGCTCCGGGCGTTCGATGCGATCTTCTTCGGCGCCGTGGGCAGCCGGAGCGTTCCCGACCACGTCTCGCTGTGGGAGCTTCGCCTCGCGATCACGCAGGGGTTCGACCAGTACGCCAACGTCCGGCCGGCGCGCGTCCTGCCCGGCGTCAAGAGCCCGCTGGCGAAAGGCGCCGACATCGACTGGGTCATCGTCCGGGAGAACTCCGAGGGCGAATACGCCGGCCACGGCGGCCGCGCGCATCGCGGGCTGCCGATCGAGACCGGGACCGAGACGGCCGTGTTCACGCGCGCGGGCGTCGAGCGCATCCACCGCTTCGCCTTCGCCCTCGCTCGGAAGCGGCCCCGCAAGCGCCTGACGCTGGTGACCAAGTCGAACGCCCTTCGGTTCGGCATGGTCATGTGGGACGAGATCTTCTTCGAGGTCGCCCGGGATTACCCCGACGTCGGGACGGACCGGGAGCTGGTCGACGCCGTCACCGCGCGCATGGTCGGCCAGCCGCAGACGCTCGACGTGCTCGTCGCGACCAACCTGCACGCCGACATCCTGTCGGACCTCGCGGCGGCGCTCTCGGGGAGCCTCGGCATCGCCCCCACCGCCAACCTCGACCCGGAGCGACGTTTTCCCTCCATGTTCGAGCCCATCCACGGCTCGGCCTTCGACATCGCGGGGAAGGGTATCGCCAACCCCATCGCCACCTTCTGGACGGCCGTCCTCATGCTCGAGCACCTGGGCGAGCCGGCCGCGGCGGAGAGGCTCATGGGGGCGATCGAGGCCGTCACCGGTGCCGGCGTGCTCACGCCGGACCTGGGCGGGGTTGCCCGCACGGCGCAGGTGACGCGCGCCGTGTGCGAGCAGATCGGGCGCTGAGCGTATCCGCTCTCCCATGAGCAAACGAATCCTCGGCCCGCTCTATGTCCAGGTCCTGGTCGCGGTGGCGGCCGGCATCGCCGTGGGCGTCTTCGCTCCCCGCCTCGGCGGTCCCCTCAAGCCGCTGGGTGACGGGTTCATCAAGCTCATCAAGATGCTGTTCGCGCCGATCGTCTTCACGACCGTCGTCCTCGGGATCGCCCGTTTGGAGAACCTGAGGGACCTCGGGCGCGTGGGCCTGCGCGCGCTCGTCTACTTCGAGGTGCTGTCCACCTTCGCCCTCGTCGTCGGTCTGGTGGTCGTCAACGTCCTCGGGCCGGGAAGGGGAATGAACGTCGATCCGGCGACGCTCGACAGGAAGAGCGTCGAGAGCTATGCCGCGGCCGTCCGGCACGACTCGTTCGCGGACTTCGTGCTGAACGTGATCCCGACCAGCGTCGTGGACGCGCTGGCGCGGAACGAGATCCTGCAGGTCCTGCTGTTCTCGATCCTGTTGGGGGTGGCGCTCACGCGCTTGCGCGATCGGGCCGCGCCCCTCGTCAGCGTCCTGGACGTGCTCCAGCACGCGTTGTTTGCCATCGTGGGCATGGTGATGCGGCTGGCGCCGCTGGCTGCGTTCGGCGCCATGGCCTTCACGGTGGGGACCTACGGCTTCGGCTCCCTGCTCGCGCTCGGCAAGCTGGTGGCCAGCATGTATGCCACCTGCCTTCTGTTCGTGATCATCGTCCTCGGCACCATCGCACGGATCTCCGGCTTCAGCCTTTGGAAGTTCCTGAGGTATCTGAAGGACGAGCTGTTCATCGTGCTGGGCACGGCTTCCTCCGAGTCCGTGGTGCCGCAGGTGATGCGGAAGCTGGAGCACGTGGGCTGCTCGAAGTCGGTCGTCGGCCTGGTCGTCCCATCGGGGCTCGCCTTCAACCCGGACGGCCAGTGCATCTACTACACGATGGCCGCGGTCTTCGTCGCGCAAGCGACCAACACGCGGCTCACGCTCGCCGATCAGCTGGTGGTGCTCGGGGTCCTCATGGTCACCTCCAAGGGCTCCGCGGGCGTGACCGGTTCGGGGTTCATCACCCTCGCGGCCACGCTGGCTTCGCTGGGCAAGATCCCCGTGTCGGGCATGGTGCTCCTGCTCGGCGTGGACCGCTTCATGAGCGAGGCGCGCGCGATCACCAATACGATCGGCAACGCCGTCGGCACCATGGCCATCGCGCGCTGGGTGGGTGCCTTGGACCGGGTGCGCGTGCAGCAAGTGCTCGACGGCGCCGGCGATCCGGAGGACACGCCCATTCGCTGAGCGACCTGCGCAGCTCCTGCACTCCGGTGGGACGAGGACCTGGTCGCGACTTCACGGCCAAGGTCATTCGCCTCCGCATCTTGTAGCGGCAGGCTTTCCTCGAGCGTCCTGGCATCACGCTCGCAATAC
>QHVJ01000539.1 GCA_003222275.1 Acidobacteriota bacterium
GGCATGCCGGGCGTCCGCCACGTGGTGAAAGTCGGCGACTCCGCGGTGGCCGTGGTGGCCGATACGTGGTGGCAGGCCAAGACCGCGCTCGACGCGCTGCCGATCGTCTGGGACGAGGGCGAGAACGCGAAGGTGTCGAGCGCCTCGATCGCGGCGATGCTCAAGGAGGGCCTCGACGCCGACCAGGCCTTCGTGGCCAACCAGAACGGCGACGTCAAGGCCGCCATCGCGGGCGCGGCGAAGAAGATCGAAGCCGTCTACGCCTATCCGTTCCAGAACCACGCGCCGATGGAGCCGATGAACGCGACGGCGAAGTACACGCCGGACCGCTGCGAGGTCTGGGTGCCCACGCAGAACGGCGAGGCCGCGTTCGCGGCGACGCTGGCGGCGTCGGGGCTGCCGGCCGACAAGTGCGAGGTGTACAAGATCAACCTCGGCGGTGGGTTCGGGCGGCGCGGCGCCTTCCACGACTACGTGACCCAGGCCGTCCTGATCGCCAAGCAGATGCCCGGCACGCCGGTGAAGCTGCTGTGGACCCGCGAGGAGGACATGCAGCACGGCCGGTATCACCCGGTCATGCAGTGCAAGCTGGTGGGCGCGTTCGATGCCGGCAACAACCTCACCGGCCTGCACATGCGGCTGTCGGGGCAATCGATCCTCACCGCGGTGCGGCCGGAAGCCCTCCAGCAGGGCAAGGACCCGCTGGTGTTCCAGGGGCTCAACCCGGGCGGTGACTTCGCCTTCGGCTACAGCGTGCCGAATCTCTTGATCGACCACGCGATGCGCAACACGCACGTGCCGCCGGGGTTCTGGCGCGGCGTGAACATCAACCAGAACGCGATCTTCCTCGAGTGCTTCATGGACGAGATGGCCCACGCCGCCGGCCAGGACCCGCTGGAGTTCCGGCGCAAGCTGATGAGCAAGCATCCCAAGCACCTCGCGGTGCTGAACGCGGTGGCCGACCGCGCGGGCTGGGGCAAGCCGGCGCCGCGGGGCGTGTATCGCGGGCTGGCGCACATGCACTCGTTCGCCAGCTACGTGGCGGCGTGCGCGGAGATCTCCGTCAAGGACGGCGACAAGGTGAAGATCCATCGCATCGTCGCCGCGACCGATTGCGGCTATGCCGTCAACCCGGCGCAGATCGAGCGGCAGATCGCCGGCTCGTTCGTCTACGGGTTGTCCGGGCTGTTCATGGAGGAGTGCACGGTCAAGGACGGCTACATCGAGCAGACCAACTTCAACACCTACGACTCGATGCGGATCGCGCAGATGCCGAAGGTCGAGTCGATCATCATGGCGTCCGGCGGATTCTGGGGCGGCGTCGGCGAGCCGACGATCTGCGTGGCGGCGCCGGCGGTTCTCAACGCGTTCTTCGCCGCGACCGGCAAGCGCATCCGCACGTTCCCGCTGAAGAACCACGGCATCACGCTGGTGTAGACGATGGGCAGGACCCTGGCCGCTGCGATCGGGATCGCCTCGATCGCAGCGGCCGCGGTGGCGTCGGCGGAGCCGCCGGCGGGCGCCGCGTCGTGCTCGGGCTGCCATCCCGCCTCGACACGGGTGACGTCGCCCGTGCCGCGGCTGGCCGGGCTCGATCGGGCCGCGATTGTGAGAGCCATGCAGGACTTCCGCTCGGGGCAACGGGCCGCCACCGTCATGGACCGGATCGCCAAGGGCTTCACCGACGAGGAGATCCAGGCGATCGCCGCCTGGTACGCCACGCAGAAGTGAAGGCCGGCCGGCGCGAATTCCTGAAGCTCGGCCTCGCCGCTTCGACCGCGCTCATTCCCCTTCCGACGTTCGCGCAGGGCGCGCCTGCGCGCGTGGTGGTGGTCGGCGGAGGTTTCGCCGGCGCGACCTGCGCGCGCGCCCTCCGCCAGGCGGACCCGCGCATCGCCGTGACCCTGGTCGAGGCGAACGCAACCTTCACCGCGTGCCCGTTCAGCAACGCCGTGATCGGCGGGCTGCGCGAGCTGAGCGCGCAGCAGTTCACGTACGACCGCGTCGCCGCCGACGGCATCGTCGTCGCCCGCACGACCGCGACCGCGGTGGACGCGCAGGCGCGAACGGTCACGCTGGCGGACGGCGCGCGCCTGTCCTATGACCGGCTGGTGCTGGCGCCCGGCATCGACATTCGCTGGGGCGCGCTGCCGGGTTACGACGAGACGGCCGCCGCGCAGATGCCGCACGCGTGGCGCGCGGGCGAGCAGACGCTGCTGCTGCGCCGCCAGCTCGAGGCCATGGACGACGGCGGCCTCGTCGTGATCTCGGCGCCGGCCAATCCGTTCCGCTGCCCGCCCGGGCCCTACGAGCGCGCCAGCCTGATCGCGCACTACCTCAAGACGAAGAAGCCGAAATCGAAGCTGCTCGTCCTCGACGCCAAGGACGCGTTCTCCAAGCAGCGGCTCTTCCAGGCCGCCTGGGCCGAGCTGTACCCCGGCGTGCTGGAGTGGGTGCCGCTGTCCAAGGGCGGCGCCGTGACGTCGGTGGACGCGGCGACGCGCACGCTCGTGACCGATTTCGGACGGCACCAGGCAAAGGTCGCCAACGTCATCCCGCCGCAGAAGGCCGGCCACATCGCCGACGCCGCGGGCGTTGCCGACCGCACCGGCTGGTGCCCGATCGATCCGGTCACGTTCGAGTCGAAGCTGCAGCCTCGCATCCACGTCATCGGTGATGCCGCGATCGCCGGCGCGATGCCGAAGTCGGCCTTCGCCGCGAACTCGCAGGCCAAGACGTGCGCTGCGGCGGTCGCGCAGCTCCTCACCGGCGCCACGCCATCCGCGCCCAAGCTCATCAACACCTGCTATAGCCTGGTCGCGCCCGACTACGGGATCTCGGTGGCCGGCGTCTACCAGCCGTCCGCGAGCGGGCAGCTGGCCGAGGTGCCGGGCTCCGGCGGCGTCAGCCCCGCGGGCGCGCCGCGCGCGTCGCGCGCGGCGGAGGCCGTGCTGGCGGAGGCGTGGTTCCGCACCATCACCGACGAGGTGTTCGGGTGATCATCGAAGGGGGCCTCGACGGCCCCCTCCGAGCCTCCCCCAGAACTAGTGTGCGCCGGCAAAGCCGGCGCTCGAACCGCGTTACCCCGACGGGGTCCAACAGGGACTGGCTGTGAAGCGTCGAGCCGTGGTGTTGGCCACGGTCGTCGCGGTCTTCTCGATGCTGGGTGTGGGGCGATCCCGCGCGCGGCCGCGCGATCGTCGCCAACCGCCAGGTCGGTCTGTGCCTGCTCTGCCACCGCGGGCCGTTCCCGGAGGAGCGGTTCCAGGGCAACCTCGCGCCCGATCTCCAGGGAGCCGGCGCGCGGTGGTCCGAGGGCCAGCTGCGGCTCAGGATCGTCGATTCCGGCCGGATCAATCCCGCCACGATCATGCCGGCGTATCATCGGTCCGAGGGACTCGTGCGAGTGGCGCCGGCCTGGCGCGAGAAGCCGGTCCTCAGCGCGCAGCAGATCGAGGACGTGGTGGCCTTCTTGATGACGTTGAGGGACTGAATGGAGCGACGCACGTCGCGCCGCGATTTCTTGAAGACCGCCGGCGGTATCGCGGCCGGCCTCGGGCTCGGGGCCGTCATCACGGTCGAGCCCGCACGCGCGACCCCTGCCGAGATGGC
>QHVJ01000262.1 GCA_003222275.1 Acidobacteriota bacterium
AATCAGCCTCGGCTCGCGCGAGCGGCAGGGCTCTTGGCCGGCCGCCCGGTGGCGCGGCTTCCACCGCGAGGCCCGTGACCACGAACGAGCCGTAGTCGGCGCGGCCCGGGCTGCCGCGCGGCGGCTCGGCGAGCGCCTCGATGCGGAAGGCCGTGACGGGCCCCGCCGGCAAGCGGGCGCCAAGCGTGTACGTGTCACGGTCCGGGTTCGGGCCGCTCACCGTCACGCTTCCGTCTTCCGCTACGTCCAGCGTCGCGCCGCCCGCAGATCGCGCGGAGACGGGCCTAAGCGTCGTCCAGGTCGGCGGAGGCGCAGTCCGTTCGCGCTCCCAGATGGCTTGAGCCGCCGCGAGAGCGGGTGTCGTGGCTTCCAGTCGCGCCCGAACGCGGGCGATTTCCTCCTCGAGCGATTTCTTGCGCGCGGCCTGGGCCGGGGTCGCCAGCTCGAGCTCGGGCTCGACGATCCACTTGTCCATGACCTTCGGACCCTCGCCCTGGATCCGGTACTCCGCGTTGTCGAAGAGCGCGAGCATCCGGTAGTAGTCCTTCTGGCTGAAGGGATCGAACTTGTGGTTGTGGCACTGCGCGCAGGCGAGTGTCGTGCCGAGCCACACGGTGGCGGTGGTGTTGACGCGGTCCACCAGCGTTTCCCAGCGCGCCTCCTCCACGTCGATGCCGCCTTCCTGGTTGAGGAGCGTGTTGCGGTGGAAGCCGGTGGCGATCCGCTGGTCGGGCCCCGCGTCCTTGATCATGTCGCCGGCGATCTGCTCGATCGTGAACTGGCGGAACGGCATGTCGGAGTTGAAGGCCGCGATCACCCAGTCGCGCCACTTCCAGGCCGTGCGTCGGTTGTCCTTCTCGTAGCCGTTGGTGTCGGCGTAGCGGGCCAGGTCGAGCCAGGGGCGGGCCCACCGCTCGCCGTAGTGCGGGGAGGCGAGCAGCCGATCGACGACCTTTTCGTACGCGTCGGCGCTGGTGTCGGCGAGGAACGCGTCGATCTCCGCCGGGGAGGGGGGCAGGCCCGTGAGGTCGAGCGTTACGCGTCGCAGGAGGATCTCCCGCGGCGCCTCGGGCGAAGGCTCGAGTCCCTCATGCTCGAGACGCGCCAGCACGAACGCGTCGATCGGCGTCTTCATCCACTCCTTGCGCTGGACCGCCGGGATCTCGGGCCGGACGGGCTTCGTGTAGGCCCAGTGTTTCGGCGTGGGCGTCTCGGTCGTGGCGCCCGCCTTTGCCTCGGCCTTCCCGCCGGCCTTTGCGTCCGCCTTCGCGTCGGCCGTCGCCGCGGCGGGACCGGGCGCGCCGGCGTCGATCCAGGCGCGGATCGCCGCGATCTCGGCGGCTTCGAGCGGGGGTTCCTTATAGGGCATGCGCGGCTTGGTCTGGCCCAGGATCCGGCGAACCAGGTCGCTCTCGGCGCTCTTGCCGGGAAGGATCGCGGGACCGTCGATGCCGCCCTCGAGGGCCGCCGTCCGCGTGTCCAGCCGCAGCCCGCTTTTCTGCTTCTCGGGCCCGTGGCAGCGCACGCATTTGGCGGTGAGGATCGCTTGAGCTGCCGAGTACTCGGCGGTGCCCGGCCCCTCCACCTGCTTGGCGGCGGTCGGCGCCGTCGGCGGTGCGGCGGCGCGCACACCGGCCGTCGCGGCCAGGATCGTAGCGCCGGCCAGCAGGCCGTGGACTCGTGCGCGCATGGGGTGGTGTCCAGGCCAGTATAAGCCGACCAAACGCCACCCGTCACGACCGGGAGTCAGGCTTTTGGAACCGCGCGGGCGACCCGAAGCGATAGCGTCGTGCCGCCGCTGGGGGTCCGATATCAATACCAGTTGAACCCCACGTTCAAGCTCAGGCTGCGTCCCCAGCGGTGCGGCTCCTTGGTGGCGGCTCCCTGGAGCTGCAGGTCGATGGTGAAGCGATCGGTGCGCACCACCTCCAGGCCGACCGCGGCCAGCGCCGTGGGGTAGGCGGCATCGCGGTGCGCTTCGGTGCTCTCGTCCGAAGCCTGGGAGCCGATGCCGACACCGGCCCGCAGCCACAAGCGATCGTAGGGGTCGGGCCACCATTGCGCCGCGGCGGCCAGGAATGCGTGGTGGAGGCCGCTGCGGGCCAGACCGCCCAGTTCCAGCATCACGGCTACGTCGCCGTACCAGCTGGCGATTGCGCCGGCGTGGATCTCCGCCGCGGGCGCCACCCCGCAGTCCGCGCAGGGATCGGGCCCGATTACGCCCGCGCCGACGGAAAAGCCGAAGAGGAATCCCTCGCGATCGACCGGTCCGTAGCCGTCCGGCGGCCGGCGATGGCGAGGTGCGGCGCCCGCGGAAGCGGCGATGGCCAGTGTGAGGACGACGGCGGCCAGGGTGCGCGTGCGCATGCGAACCTCCGCCCGGGTGCGAGCGGGCGCCTCTGGACCTAGCGTGCCATCGGCCGCGGCCAGGATCCAGGGGGCTCGGCAATTTGAGGGCCGCTAAAGTTTCTCGTCATCGCGTGCGTCACTTCCCCCGGATCTTCACCGCGGCCGCTTGCATGGCGCCGATCAGGTTCGTCTCCCGTGCCTTCTCCGCGGGCGCAGCCTCCGGGCCGCTCGCGCGTGGGCCGGCCTTGATCAATCGGTCGAGCTCCGGGAGCGCGTTGCGCGAGGCCGGCCCCATCTTGCCGAGGCCGGCGACGATCGTCTCGCGCACCGCGATGGCGGTGTCCTTGTCGCGGAGCGCGGAGGCGAGGTAGGGGACCGCGGGCCGGCCCAACCCCAGCAGGCGCCGGGCGGCGAGCGCCTGCTCACCGGCGTTCTTCTCGTCGATCTGGAGAGCGAGCTCGTTGATCTCGTCCGCCGTCTTCAGGGTCGCTGCCCCCGCCTTCGGCGGGCCCAGGAGCGCGTTGCGCAGCGGTCCCACGTCCACGCCCGCTTTCGCGGCCAGACCGGCGAAGAAGCGGGCCTTGTAGTCGTCGCCGGCCCGGAAGTAGCACCAGGAGGTGCCGAGCATGGCCTCGCCGTCGAGCCGGGGGTTCACCTGCGACACGCGCTCGTAGGCGGTGACCGCGCGCGTCCACTGCCCGCCCGCGCGATAGCTGAGGGCCACGCCCAGGGCGGCCTTGGCGTTCTTCGGCTCGAGCTTCAGCGCCTTTTCGTAGGCGGCCACGGCCTCGGTGACGCGAGGCGGCCGGAAGTGGCGGTAGATCCAGCCGAGATTGATGAACGCTCTCGCGTCCTGGCCCTCGGGCCGCCCGGTGACCTTGAGCAGGACGGCCAGGCCCTCTTCGAGGCGATCGTCGTAGCCGAGGAACAGCCCGTAGTTCGACAGGTACGCGAGGTTCTCCGGCTCGAGCGCGACCGCGCGGCCGTAAGCGTCCGCGGCCAGCTTCAGCTCGCCGACGTTGTAGGCGGCCGTGCCGTGCGCCGCCTGCGCCTCGGCCAGGCCCGGGAGGGCGGCGGTCGCCACGTCGAGCGCCGCCTTGGTGCCATCCCACTCCTCCTTGCGCAGGAGGAGCCGGCCGAGCAGCCACTGCGCCTCTCCCGAGGCCTGGACGTCGTCGGGCAGCGCGCGGAGGCCGGCGAGGGCTGCGGTCGCGTCACCCTGCCGGAAGAGAAGCGCCAGCGCCGCGACCGGCGGGCCGGCCCAGGAAGGGTCGAGGCCTGCGGCATCGGCGTAGGCCCGAGAGGCCTCCGCGAGCTGCCCGCGGCTCTCGAAGACGCGTCCCACCGTGAACGCGACGAGCGGGTTCTTCGGCTCGAGGAAGCTGCCCTGCTGGACCGCGGCCACGGCTTCGCTCGCACCGTCGAGCGGATCCTGGGCCAGCGAGGCCAGGGCCAGCGCGGCCTGGGCTTCCCCGGAATGCGTATCGGCCTTCGTGGCCGCGCGAGCCGCCTCGAGGGCGGGGGTGGCCTTTCCCTGGGCGGCGAATGAAAGTGCCAGCCCCGTTCCGGCGGCGGAGCTTGTGTCGAGCGACAAGGCGCGCTGGAAAGCGGCCTCTGCCTCGGGGAAGAGCCGCGCCACGAGCAGGGCGTCGCCGCGCGCGATCTGGGCGGTGGCGGAGGACGGAGCCGCTCGCGCGGCCCGCTCGGCCGTCTCGCGGGCGGCGGGATCGCCAAAGCGAGCCTGCGCGCGGGCCAACGCGGCCAGGCTGTCCGCCCCGGCCTCGCCTTCGACGGCCTGGCGAGCGAAGGCCACGGCGTCCTTGGCGGTGCCGGCGCGCAGCGCGAAGGCGGACCGGGCGGCCAGGACGCGCGCCCGTACGTTCCGCGGCGCACCGGAGGCCAGCTCGCCCGCCTTGCCCAGTGCTTTGCCGGCCTCGTCCAGCTGGCCCAGCTTCAGGAGCATGCGCGCGAGCGCGAGCTGCGGTTCCGGGTCGCGAGGTGCCTGCGAGGCGGCCTTCTGCAGGATCTTGACCGCCTCGTCCTCCTTGCCCTTGGCGAGCTGGGCTTCGGCCTTGGCCACGGCGTCGTCGAGCTTCTTGTCGGCCCGGGCGGACGGGACGACGGCCACGCACAACGCCAGCGCCGGCAGGACAGGGAAGATCCGCATCTTCACCTCCGAGGGAGAGTGTACACACTCGAGTTCAAGGCGTTGAGGCGCTCCGGGTTTCGCCGGGATCGTCCCAGGGTTGCAAGTCGGCGGATCACAATGGACGCATGCACCTGCCACGCCGGTTGACGGCGATGGGCGCGCTGGCGGCGGCCGTTCTCATCGTACGGTGCGCCCGGGGGGCGGCGACGGAGGCGGGATACGTCGAGAGCCCGTCCCCCTCGCCGCCCCCGTCAACCTCACCGTCGCGGGATCACTCGGCTTTCATCGCCGCGGTCGACGCGCTGGCCGCCGAGGCGCTTCCGCGCGGGCCGATCGCGGGTCTGTCGATCGCGGTTTTCGAGCACGGGAACGCGGTCCTCGCGAAGGGCTATGGCTACGCCGACCTGGAGGCCGGCATCGCGGCCACCGCCGACACCTCGTACCCGATCGCGTCGGTCACCAAGCATTTCACGGCGGCCGCGGTCCAGCGCCTCGCCGACCAGGGCCGGTTGAGCCTGGACGATCCGCTGAGTCGCTTCTTTCCCGCCGCGCGGCCGCGAATCGGTGCCTTGACCATCCGGCACCTCCTCGATCACACCTCAGGGCTGACGCGGGGCGGCCCGGCGCCGCGCACCGCCGCCGTCAGCGTGATCAGACGCGGCGGCACCGCCCGCGCGCAGGGGGCGGATTGGGACTACAGCAACTACAACTTCTCGCTCCTCGGCCTCGTCATCGAGCAGGCTTCCGGCCGGGATTACGCGCGGTACGTGCACGAGGAGCTCGCGGTGCCGCTGGGGCTCACCGCGACGGGGTACTGCGAGGACGGAAGCGCGCTGCCCGGCCGGACACGCGATTACCAGTCCGGCGTGAGGACGGTCTCGCCGACCTCTTATTGGATGGAAGCCCGCTTCTTCGCGGCCGGCGGCCTGTGCTCGAGCGTGCTGGACCTCGTCCGATGGGAGAAGGCCCTGGAGGACGGCCGCGTCCTCAGTCCCGCCATGCTGCAGGCCATGCGGACTCCGGCGCGCCTGCCCGACGGGTTGGAGGCCGATTACGGATACGGGACCCGGCTGGGCCTCACCGGTCGCCATCGCAAGCTCGGCCACACCGGCGGAGGGCTGAGCAACAAGGCCGTGGTGGCCCGCTATCCTGACGACGACGTCACCGTCGCCGTGCTGCTCAACACCGAACGCACGAATGCGCCCGTGACGGCCACCGACCTCGAGGAGCAAATCGAGCGGCTGTTCTTCGACCTCCCCGAGCCGTCACCTTCGAGCGCGTCGGTTCCGGAGCCGGCGCTGCACCGTTACGCCGGGCAGTATCGGGATGGCTCCCGGCTCGTGCGCTTCGCGACCGAGGGCGGATCGCTCACGGTTCATCCCGGCCTGGGCCGTCGGCCCGTTTCGCGGCTCATGCCCGGCGGTGGCGACCTGTTCCTCGACGCGGAAGAGCCGTCCATCGAGCTACGCTTCCAGATGCGAGACGACCGGGCGCATGGCTACGGCCGCTATCACAACGGCTGGTTCGTGGGGCTGGGCGTGCGCTCGGCAGACCATCCTCGACGGGCGGAGCTCACCAATGCCAGTGAAAACCGACGTACGGCCCACCGCCGATGGAACCGACGGTCACGAGCGCCGCGGAACGCCCGCCAAGGAGCATGACCGGCACGGCGGCGACCACGGCGGGCGCAGCCGGGCGAGCGATGGCCGACGCGAAGGTCAGACCGCTCGCCCAGATCCACTTCCGGTTCTCGAGGTGATGGAAGTCGGCGAGGGTGCCGGCCGCGACCGCGGCGGCGAACGCGCTGCTCGTATGGCCCGCATAGAAAGAGAGACGGGTGTCGGGGGGACAGGGAGCCACGGCGTGCTCAGGCTCGCAGAAATGCGCCGCCGGCCTTGAACGGTGCGTGAGGCGCGTGGCGATGGCCGATCCTCGCCCCCGCGTCCACCTGGAAGACGGGTCGAGGTTGCCCATGGGCGAGGCGCCTGGCCCACGTGGACGGCCGCACCTTCTGGCGGTCGAGAGGCCTCGCCCGGTCAACCACTCGTCCTGGATTCCTGGATTTGCTCATGGTGTTGTTTCTCCATCGTTTGTTTGTGAGGTAGAGGGTCGGCTACGACGCCGACCCGCAGCCGCACCGCCTCGTGGGGTCCGCCCTCAAGCCACCGCCGGCTTGCTCTCCTTCAAGAACGCGAGCAGGTCGGCATTGATCTGGTCCTTGTGCGTCGAGCACATGCCGTGCGGCAGACCCGGAAAGACCTTCAGCGTGGCTCCCTTGACGATCTTGGACGAGAGCAGGGCCGAGTCGGCGATCGGAACGATCTGATCGTCATCTCCGTGCATGATGAGCGTCGGCACGTCGAACTGCTTCAAGTCTTCCGTCAAGTCCGTCTCTGAGAATGCCTTGATGCAGAAGTACGACGCCGGGAAGCCGGCCATCATCCCCTGGAGCCAGAACGAGTCGCGTAAACCTTGCGAGACCTTCGCGCCCGGCCGGTTGAAGCCGTAGAACGGCATGCTCAGATCCTTCCAGAACTGCGAGCGGTCGGCCTGGACGCCGGCGCGAATCTGGTCGAACGCCTCCATCGGCAGGCCGCCGGGATTGGCCGCAGTCTTGAGCATGAGCGGCGGTACCGCGCCGATCAGCACGGCCCTGGCCACGCGCTTCGTGCCGTGGCGCCCGATGTAGCGGGCGACCTCGCCGCCGCCGGTGGAGTGGCCGACGTGGATCGCGCTCTTGAGGTCGAGCGCTTCTACGAGCGCCGCGAGGTCGTCGGCGTAGGTGTCCATGTCGTTGCCGTTCCAGGGCTGGCTCGAACGGCCGTGGCCGCGGCGATCGTGGGCGATGCACCGATATCCGCGTGACGCCAGGAAGAACATCTGGTCCTCGAAGGCATCTGCGGAGAGCGGCCAGCCGTGGCTGAAGACCACGGGCTGCCCGCGGCCCCAGTCCTTGTAGTAGATCTGGGTGCCGTCTTTGGTCGTGATGGTGTTCATGGAAAGCTCTCCTCTCTTTCGATTGGGGAATGTCGACGTCCCGACCGACGATCATACGCTGGCGCACGCGGGATGGCTTGCCCGGGAACCGATTGAATGATGTGATGCACCAAACAGGCGCGCCGCGCGGGAGCGGGTGACGAGATGCGTCCGCCAGTCGAAACAGCGTCGGGCCTTTCCGCCGTGCTTCGCGGCGTGGTCGCCGACATGCAGCACGTCTCCGGCGCGGACATCGTGTCCATCTTCCTTTACGACGAGTCGACCCGGACGTACTACGCCCCCTTCGCCATCGGTCAGCCTCAAGAAGGCCTCCTCGGCTCCCTGGCCGACATGCGCGAGCAGATGGCCCGCTATCTCGGCGACGCGGGCCAGGGCAAGGTGCCCGACGAGCTGAGCATCCATCACTACGGCTCGACCGTGTGGTTGACCGTCACCCGGCAGAACCTGGTCGCGATGGATGCTCCATTGGAGATCGACAGCACGTTCGTCCGGCGCCACCAGGTCCAGTCGACGATCGGGCTTCCGCTGCTCGCAGGCGACCGGCTGTTGGGACTCGTGTACTTGAACTACCGGAACCGCGCGAACGCCCCCGATGCCGAGCGGCTCGCCGCGCTCGAGGCGCAGGCGGCGGCGGCGGCCTCCGCGGTCCAGTCCGTCCTCGCCGTTGCCGAGCGCGCTGCGCTCGAGGGCCTGGGCCGGCTGACCGCGCTCCTGACCACGCCGATCGGCGCGGCACGGGCCGACGTCAAGGAGGTGCGCCGCCTGCTCTCGATCGCGCTCGCGGACATGCTCATGGCGAGCGACCTCGACGGAGCGGCCGTCTACCAGTTCGGCACCCACCGCGGGAGCCTCGAGCTCGTGACGGCGCACGCGGCCGTCGCCGCGCCGGTGCGCATCGGCCGACCCGATCCATCGGTGTCGTGGGAAGACGCCCTCAACGAGGCCGTCGGCGCCGTCGCCGCAGAAGCTGAGCTGCACCCGGTGGCCACCCATGCCCTGGGCGGATCGCAGGAACCCAATGGATACCTCGTGCTGGTCAGCCGCGACCGCCTCGCTACGGTGCGAAGGGCTCGTGCGATCGACGTGCTGCTGAAGGCCGGCGCGGAGCTCATCGGCGGCGCTCTCGAGGGACAGCAGCTCGTCGCCGGACTGGAGCACAGCAACCGTCTGCTGGGGGCGCTGGGCGACATGACGGCGGCGATGCTGCGGCCCGGCTCCTCCCGGCACGAGGTCATCGACTCGGTTGTCGGGCACCTCACCGACGCCGCGGTCCCGGAGTTCGATTTCCACTTCGCCACCGTCTACCTGCTGGACGAGCGGGCGGACGGGACGATGATCGTACGGATGGCCGCCGGCGCGGCCACCGCGGGTGCGATCGACGCGGCCGAGAGGTCGAAGGGCAAGGGCGCTCAGGGAGCACGCGTGCCGCGCTGGGCTCTCCAGGAGGATCGCGACCTCGCGGGCGACGACGTCCTTGTTCACGTCGCGCGACGCTGGCAGGCGGCGATCGTCGGTCCCCTCCCGATCGGCGGCGTCATCGACCGCGCCGACGTCTTCACGGGTGCAATCCCAGGCACGTCGAGCTGGACCGAGGTGCCCGTCGTCCGCCGCGACGGCACGACCCTGGCGACGGTGGCGGCATGCCTGATCGGCGAGGGAGAAGGCACGGACGACGGGCGCGCCGGGCCCGATCTCCCTCCATTCACGCTCGCCGGCGAAGTCTTCGAGGCCGGCAGGCATGGTGAGCTGATCCGGATCTTCGTGCCCTTTGGCTCGGACCACGACCGCAGGGCGACGGGTGTCCTCGAGGTCGGCTACCACCGCTCCTACGAGCGGCGCCCCGACTGGGGCCAGGTGGAGGCCCTGCGTGCGGCCGCCGCTCAGGTGGCGGCGGCCGTCGAGACGGCGCGGCTCTATGAGGATGCCCGGCGCCATGCGGAGCAGCTCGAGCTGAGTGCTGACGTGAGCCAGGCGATCGCTTCCTCCATCGACCTCGACCAGACGCTGCGGCTGGTCGCCCAGAATCTCGTGCGGCTCGTTCATGCGTCGCTGTGTCAGATCGCGCTCTATGAGGAGGATCACGAGGGCTGGTTCGGCGCCGCCGCATCGGACCACGAAGACCTCTGGCGCCGCCAGCACGGCGAACGCTCGGAGCCCTCCTTCTTCTTCGACGTGCTCGATCGGGTCGAGCCCGTCGTGATCGAGGACACGGGCGCGAGCGACGAGGTGAGCCCGGCCTATGCCCGCGCTTTCGGAGTACGTTCGTTGATGGCGCTGCCCCTGGTTGCGGACGGGCAGCCGATCGGCGCCGTCGTGCTCGCCGAGCGGGACCATCCGCGCCTATTCACGAAGGAGGAGGTCCAGCGCGCCCAGGGCCTCGCGCTGCAGGCGGCGGTCGCGATCAAGAATGCAAGGTTGCATGCTCTGGCCGAGGAAGAGCGCCACCTCCAGAAGGATTTCGTCCTCGTCGGGTTCGGCCAGTGGGGACAGAAGGCTTATCAGCACCTGCTGACGCTGAAGCAGTTCTTCAACTTCCGGACCCACGTCGTGGAACACGACGGGCCGGGAGCCCGCGAACGCATCGGCGCGCGGGAGGAAGAGATGCGGCAACACGGCGATGCTCTCTACTGGGACAGCCCAGGCTCTCCCGCCCAGCACCAGCTGCAGCGCGAGCTCGAGTCGAGCTCCTACGTGATCACGTACATCGCGACCCCGGCGGCCACCCACCTGCCGACGCTCCGCCTCTACTACGACCTCAGCGACGTCGTGCTCATCGAGAAGCCCTTGGGCGCGCCCCCCGAGGCGTACCGCGAGTTCCTCGACCGGGCGCCCGGCGGCGTCGAGATCGTGGCCGCCGACCATTATTACTTCAAGCTCGAGGTGCGCCTGCTCCAGCTCCTGCTCACCGAGGAGCGGACGCTGCGCGACTTCCTCGACAACGTGGAGGAGATCCGCGTCGAGATCCTGGAGGAGCAACCTCTCGCCGGCGCGGCCGCGGACATCGGGGTCATTGCCGACCTGATCCCGCACGCGTTCGCGATCATCTCGCTGCTGACCCCGATCGACCGCATCGCGCTCGACGCGGAGGCGCCGCTGCTGGTCGGGAGGCACGAAGGCTTCGAGGGCCGGCGCGAGAGCTATGCGCGCATGAACGCCCGCTTCCCCTACCACGGCCGGTCGGTCCGCCTGGTCATCGACGTCGGCAAAGGCGCGGACGACGCCAAGTGGATCAAGCTCGTTGGCGAGCGACGTGCCGCCGGCCGGAGGCCGAGCTACAAGTTCGACTTCGGAAAGGGCGAGGCGATCGACGGCACGCAGGCGACGGTCAGGGCCGCCGTGCGGCGGATCCGCGAGCCGGGCGTGCCCGACAACGCGCACCTCAACATGCTGCGGCACGTCATCGAGAAGCGGCACCCCGCCGTCGGCATCCTGTCGATCCGCGAGGCGATCAGGGCCAACCAACGCGTCCGGGACCTCGAGGCCATGGCGGTCGCCCTGCTCGCGAGGAACGAGTGGACGAGCTACGCGGTAGGCACCCGCCCGGCATTCGAAGCCGGCCCGTCTCAAGGGCCGCCGGCCGCGGTGGTCGGGCCGGCGCTCGGCGGCACCCGTGACCGAGCGCACCGCTGACGGATGGGCTCCCGCCCGCCCGCTCCAGACATGGTCAAGATGAAATGCGCGCATGCGCATCCAGGGGATAGTAAAATCGTCTCCAGGCCGTTAGCTCAGTGGCAGAGCGCCTGCCTTTTAAGCAGGGTGTCGTGGGTTCGATCCCCACACGGCCTACCAGCCCAACCAACTGAAACAACGAAACATATGGTCGAGTGCCAGATTGCGCCACCCTGAGGCGTTCCGGCATTGGGGGCAGAGTGGGGGCACGAGTGCAGCTGTCAGTTGCGCCGAGCAATTAGCGCCGCCACAAGCGCGTCAGCACCACAATCGCGTTGGCCAGGCTCGCGAGCAGCCCCATTAACAGCGCTCCGGCTCCCAACGACACGGCTACTATCCGGTCGGAGGCGAGGCCCAGGGCCAAGGCCGGAACGCCGCCGGTCCAGAGAATGAACGCGACGCCCTGAAGCGAACGCGCTGGCACCCGGTGCAGCGAGGGCGGCGATTCGGCGTACGCGCGGTCGGCAAAGCCCCAGAGCCACGAAAACAGAGGAACGACGCGTGCCTCGACCCCCACGATGATCTGAGAGAGAAAGCCCACGAGGCCGATCACGCCGTACGCGGAGGAAATGGCGAGCGTCGCCTCCGAGCGTTCGGAGACGGCAAGGTAGGCCCCAACCCGCAGGCCACGACTAGATACCCCAGCGACTGAAGAGCGTGCGCCACGCCCCAGTCGGGGCGGCGAAGTTCGGAAGGCGCGGGCTTTCGGTGGCGGAGCATCCAGACGACGCGCGAGAAGAAGCTACAGATCCGGCGACTATGAGAAGCGCCGAGACGCTGAGGCCGCGGCCACCGGCGAGAAAGCCC
>QHVJ01000545.1 GCA_003222275.1 Acidobacteriota bacterium
AGCCCGGCATCAAGGACCAGGCGGGCAACGCCCTCGGCAACGGCACGGCCTTCGTCAGCCGGCTCGACGTGGGAGTGCCGATCCTGAGCCCGATCGGCGATCGCTCCGTCGCGGAAGGGACACTCGTCTCGTTCACCGCCAGCGCGAACGACGCCAACGACCCGGTGAGCACGCTGGTCTTCAGCCTCAAGAGCGGTGCGCCGTCGGGCGCCGCGATCGATCCGGCCACCGGCGCCTTCACCTGGACGCCGACCGAGGCCCAGGGGCCCGGCAATGACAGCATCACCGTGCAGGTCAGCGATCCGGCGGGGCTCAGCGACGCAAAGACGTTCACCATCCAGGTGACCGAGGTGAACCTCGCGCCCGACCTGGCGCCGATCGGCGACAAGTCAGTCGTCGAGGGCAGCCTCCTCACGTTCACGGCCGTCGCGACGGACGCGGATCTTCCGTCCAACGTGTTGGCGTTCAGCCTGGACGCCGGAGCGCCCGCCGGCGCGACGATCAACGCGACGACGGGCGTGTTCACGTGGACACCGCCCGATGGGCCGGTGACCGCGACGGTCACGGTCAGGGTCACGGACAACGGCACGCCAGCGCTGAGCGACTTCGAGACGCTCAACATCATCGTGAGTAACGCTGCGCCGGTGGTCAACGCGGGCGCGGACAAGACGGGCGCCGAGGGCCAGTCGATCAGCTTCAGCGGCGTCTTCACGGATCCCGGTACCGCTGATACGCACGTGATCTCGTGGGACTTCGGCGACGGGACGACGGCGTCGGCGCTGGCCGCCGCGCACGTCTACGCCGACAACGGGACCTACGCCGTGACCTTGACGGTGACCGACAAGGACGGCGGTGCAGGAACCGGAACACTCGAGGTCACCGTGAGCAACGTCGCCCCGACCGTGAGCGCGGGCACGGATCGCTCGGCGGTCGAGGGCACCGCCGTCACGCTCACGGCCTCGAGCTTCAACGACAAAGGAACGAAGGACACCCATACCGCGAGCATCAGCTGGGGCGATGGCACGACCGCAGAAACGGTCGCGGTGACGGAGACGCCGTTCGGTCCGCCGGGATCCGTCAGCGGTGCGACGGGCGCCTTGTCCGTCGGCTCGCATGTCTACGCCGACAACGGCACCTACATCGTCACGCTGACCGTGAGTGACGACGACGGCGACGTCGGCAACGCCACGGTCGTCGTCACGGTGACGAACGTCGCGCCGACTGTGGAGGCCGGCGCTGATCGGGTCATCCCGGAGGGTGGGACGCTCAACCTGGCGCCGGCGACGTTCAACGACAAGGGAACGAAGGATACCCATACCGCGACCATCAACTGGGGCGACGGGACCGCGCCCGAGACCGGCGTCGTCGTGGAGACGCCATTCGGTCCTCCAGGCTCCGTCACCGGCGCGAACGGGACCGTCTCCGGAAGCCACACCTACAAGGACAACGGCGCCTTCACGGTGACGGTGAGCGTCGCTGACAACAACGGCGAGAGCGCCTCGGATACGCTCGTCGTCACCGTGACGAACGTGGCGCCGACCGTCAACGCCGGCGCCGACCAGCTCGTCACGAAGGGCGCGCCGGTCAACTTCGCCGGAACGTTCACCGATCCCGGCGCCGACACGCACGCGTTCCTGTGGAACTTCGGTGACGGCGCGACCGCGACCACGCTCACCGCCAGCCACGTCTACGCGACCACCGGCGTGTTCACCGCGACGCTGAAGGTGACCGACGACGACGGCGGCTTCGGCACGGGTGCCTTGACGGTCACCGTCAACGACGCGCCGCTGTGGGTGAAGTCCATCAGTCACACGAGCAGCGGCTTCGGCGTGGAGTTCAACCGGCCGATCGATGTCGCGAGCCTCAACTTGTACGGGACGGAGCTGGGTGGCTTCGGCCCGGCCGACGTCTCGCTCGTCGGCCTCGCGTCGGGTCCGGTGAGCGGATCGCTGGTGACGGACGCTGCGGCGGGGACCATCACGTTCATCCGGACGGGCGGGCCATTGCCGGCGGACGCCTATACCCTCACGCTCCGAAGCGCCGCGAACGGCTTCAAGGACGTCACCGGCGGTCTTCTGGATGGGAACCACGACGGTACGACCGGCGACGACTATGCGACCAGCTTCACGGTGACTCCGGCGACGGCCATCGTTCTCAGCGTGCCGGACTTCGCGCGCGGCCCCGGTCAGGCCGTTGACGTACCCGCGACCGCGACCGGCCTCCCGATCCGCCTGAGCGACGGCACCGGCGTCGCGTCGGTCGACTTCGTGCTGAAGTACGATCCGGCGCTGCTGACGATCACCCAGGTGTCGGCGGGCGCCTCGATGCCCGCGGGCACTCAGGTGGTGGCGAACCTCGGCGTTCCCGGCACCGTCACCGTCGCGATCGCGTCGCCCACGGCCCTCGGCGCGGGCGTCAGGGATATCGTGTCGCTCACGGCCCTCGTCCCGACCACGGCGCCCTATCGAGCGAAGGAGATCATCGACATCAGTGGCGTGTTGGTGAACGAGGGCGCCGTCCCCGCCGTCGACGACGACGGCCTGCACGTCGTGGCGTACTTCGGCGACACGACGGGCAACGGAACGTACAGCTCGCTCGACGGTCAGCGCGTCCTGCGTCTCGCCGTCTCGCTGGACAGCGGCCTCGCGCCGTTCCTGCTCGGCGATCCGGCGGTCATCGCCGACATCACCGGCAATGCGCTGGTGAGCGCGCTCGATGCCACGCGGATCTTCCAGGAAGTCGTCGGTATCGACCGGCCCGAGATCCCGCTGCTACCAGGTGTCCTCACGCTCGTGACCGGCGCCGACCCGTTCGTCAACATCCCGACGACGCTCAGCGGCACGCCCGGGAGCACGGTGACCGCACCCATCATGATCGACAACGCTGCGGGCCTCGAGTCCGTGGACGTGAGGCTGACCTACAATGCTTCGCTCCTGGATGTGCTCGCCGTCCGGACGGGCTCGGTGACGGCGGGCGCCACGCTGCTCACGAACCTGAATGTTCCGGGGGTCATCACGGCGGCCCTCGCCCTGACGACACCGCGCACGGCAGGTGCCGGCAGCCTGATCGAGATCGATTACCGGATCAAGTCGACCGCGACCCCGGGCCTGACGGCGCTCAACCTCACGCAGGTCAGTCTCA
>QHVJ01000546.1 GCA_003222275.1 Acidobacteriota bacterium
AGGTGAAGACGGACGCGACGCTCTCGACGGGCGTGGCCATCAAGTGCCTCTTCACGCCGCCCGACGACGGCGCGCCGCTCGACATCATCTCGCTCGTCCTGCGGGTCGGCGCCGACGGCGCCGCGCTCTCGTTCGTCAATCTCCCCGGGCACGAGGCCCGCCGGCTCGGAGAGATCGTCCGCCGCCTGAGCCGCTGACCGTTCACCCCGCTCGGTAAGCGCTTGGACAATCTCGCGATCCCCTTGCCCTGTGTTCCCAGCCTGTCCATCCGCCGACAGTCCTCGTCTCGGCGGAGCGCGCGAGTTCATTGCGACTTGCGCCGACCGGGTCTGGCAACGGAAATGCTAGTTCCTCGGTGCCTGGAGGCATCGTATGCGAATCTTCAGGCCAGAAATCGAGACAGCGCTGAAGATCATGGGGATCGCGGCGCTGATCAGCCTCATCCTGCTGCCCGTCACGTGGGGGTACGAGCAGCGCCAGCAGGCACGCAACTGGCAAAACATCGCGTGCGCGTATCGGATCAAGGAAGTCGCCCGGAAGACCCCGATGATCGCCACCGTGGAGCACCGGCGCGACGCGTGTGTCACGCTGGCGCGGCTGGGCCTCGACCTCGACCTGCCGCGCTAGAGCATCGAAGGGGGGCTTCGCCCCCCTCCGAGCCGCCCCCAGGATTGCGCGGGCAAAGCCCGCGCTCGAGCATCGAAGGGGGCCTCGACGGCCCCCTCCGAGCCGCCCCCCAGAACTCGAGTGCGCCGGCGGAGCCGGCGCTCGAACGGGGGTTACCCGATGCCGGCAGCTGACCGTGTCACGAGCGTGTGGAGGCCGTCCAGGTCTCCGGCGGCCACGTGCGCGTTGGCGGCCGCCGCCAGCGCCGCCGCGCGCGTCTCGCCGTCCGGCCCCTCGAGGACGAGCGTCCGGAACCGCTCGGTGAGCGCCGTCGAGACGGCGAAGCCCGCGCGGCGCCGCGCCTCGATCTCCCCCGCGCTCAGCGCCAGCGCCAGCCCGGTGTCGAACAGCGCCGCGAGCCGCCGGCGCACGTCGCCGTAGCCCTTCACGAGCCGCGCGAGCTGCGCGACCTCGCACGCCAGCGCCTCGTCCCACGCGAGCGCCCGCTCGACGGCCTCCAGCCAGCGGTCGATGCGCCCGTGCTCGGCGTGCGCACGCCACGAGACCGGGCGCAGCGCGCGCAGTCGGGCGAGGAGCCAGACGCGCAGGTAGCCGCTCACCGTCGTCGTGCGCACGTGCTGGCCAAGCGTCGGCCGGCCGTGAGGCCAGCGGCGCTCCGCCCAGCGCGCGAACGGCGCCACCAGGCGATGCGGCAGGATGCCCCAGATCTCGTCGAGGTCGGGCTTGAGATAGTCGGTGACCTCGATCACGGCGTCGCCCGCCCGCATCTCGCCGCGGATGCGCGCGAAACGCGAGGCGCGCGTCTTGGCCTGCGCCACGCGGATCGCGTCCTCGTAGGTCATCCACGTCGCCAGATGGCGCGCGACGATGGCGCCGACGGCCTCGCGCGCGGCGAACGGCCGGAGGCGCGTGAGATACCGGCGCGCGTAGGGCGCGTCCTGATAGTCGACGAGCCTGGGGAGGGCGTGCTCGACGACTCCCCTGACCGCATCGGGTAATGCCCCCAGGTCGGCGGCGAAGTCACGCCTGACCCTACGCTGTCGCAAGCTCTCCGTTGAGTCGGGGGACCCCGGTGGCGTCCCCGAAACTCCTCCGTTCGCGCCGGGGCCACTCATCGTTCCGCTGCTGGCCGCCGCGGCGCGGGCCATCTCGAGGCCGATCTCGAAGCCCTTCAGGTTGGACGCGACCTGCACGCCGCGCGACTCGATGGCGTTGCGGAACGCCGCCACGCCCACCGGCAGCGCCCCGCTGCCGGCGAGCGCGCCCAGCAGCACCGCGTTCACCTCGGTGCCGCGCTCGCGCGCCACGCTGAGCGCGTCGAAGGCGACGAGGCGCCGCGCCGTCGCGCGCGCCAGCGCGTCGAGGCGCTCGCGCGGATAGATCGCGCCGCCGGTGGCCGTCTTCTCGTGGATCGTGTAGAGCCGGTGCGTGCTGCAGACGACGGTGGTGCGCGCGGGCGACACGAAGCCGGCCTCGATCATGCGGCCGACCTCGAGGAACTCCGGCGCCAGCAGCACGTCGAGCGCGCCCGGCACCGGATAGAGCGAGAACGCCGGGTCCTCGGTGGCGTCGCGGTCGGTGACCAGCTCGACGTAGTAGGTGGTGGACCCGGTCCGCTGCGCGACGCCGGGGATCGAGGTGCCCTGCGCGCGGTAGCCATCGAGCGCGGCCGCCTCCACGATCCACTCAGAGAGCACGCCGCCGCCCTGCCCGCCGACGGCGGGGATCAGGAGGGAAACGAGGCCGGAGTCGGTCACGCCGGGGCGAGGGCGCCGATGGCGGCGCGGCGCAGCCGGTCGACCAGCCGCGTCCACCGGCCGGGGTTCGCGATCACCCGCACCTGGTAGAAGGACGGGCACAGCACCGCCGCGTGCGCGACCTCGCCGCACACGCCGCAGCCGACGCACGTGTCGTCCACGTGCGCGATCGGATCCTCGCGGAGCGGATCGGGGCTCTCGCGCAGCGTCAGCGACGGACACCCGTTGAGGCGCATGCACGAGTGGTCACCGGTGCAGACGTCCGGGTCCACACCGAAGCGCGGCTGCACTACCGTCTCGCCCGCCGCCACGCGCGTACGCTGGAGCGGCCGGAGCCGCCGCTGGCGTTCCAGCTGGCACTCCCCGCGCGCGATCACCACCTTGAGGCCCTTGGCGCGCGTCGTCAGCGCGTCGCGCAGCGTGCCGATCATCTTCGGAATGTCGTAGGAGTCCACCGTGCGGATCCACGACACGCCCACCCCGCGCAGCGCCTGGGGGATCGTCATCCCCGTCGGCTCCTTGCGCGCGTTGGTGCCCGTGGACGGGTTGTGATGCTGGCCCGTGGCCGACGTGTAGAAGTTGTCGAGGATCACCAGCACGGAGTCCTGGCGGTTGTACATCGCGTTGGCCACGCCGTTGGTGAGGCCGTTGTGCCAGAAGCCGCCGTCGCCCATCACCGAGATCACCCGCTTGTTGAAGAGCGGCGCCACGGCGCTCGACGACGCGAGCCCCATCCCGTAGCCCAGCACGGAGTTGCCGACGTTGAAGGGCGCCTGCGTCGAGAACGTGTGGCAGCCGATGTCGGCGGCCACGTGCGTGTCGCCGACCGACGGGTCCTGCGTCCTCAAGATCTTCATCGCGCTGAACACCGGCCGCTCGGGGCACCCTGTGCAGAAGGACGGGGGCCGCTTGGAGACGGGCTCGGGCAGCGCCGCGCGCACGACCTCGCGGTGCGCGGTGAGCGCCGCGTAGCGGTCCTCGATGGCGGTGACCGACTGCGCCGTCGGGTTGGCGGAGACGAGGAACTTCCGCAGGCCGCCCACGACCAGGGCCGGCACGTACTCGCCGTGCGGCGAGAAGAATTCCTTGCCGCCGATTTCCACGTCGAGCTTCGCCTCGTGAGCGAGGGCCTTCAGCTCCCGCTCGAGGTGGTTCGGCATGCCCTCCTCGACGACGAGCACGCGCTTCTTGCCGCGCAGGAAGCCCAGCAGCTCCTCGGGCACCAGCGGGTGGATCGCGTTGAGGATCATCAACGGCACCGGCGTGCGGCCCTGGAGATCGGCCAGCCCGAGCAGGTGCAGCCCGCGCACGGTCGTGTTCCAGAGACCGCCCTGCATGACGATGCCGAGGTGCGCCTCGGTGCCGGGCCGGTGCTCGTTGAGCCCGCGCTCGAGGATGTAGCGGCGCGCGGCCGGCAGCCGCTGCTCGAACTTCTTGGCCTCCATCGCGTAGGTGAAGGGCGGCAGGTTGATCCGCTCGAGGCTGAACGACGGCGCCTGGAGCGGCGACCGCATGCTGATCGCCGGCCGCACGTTGTCCCGGCACGCCAGCGTGCCGCGCATGTGGCAGGCGCGGATGCGGATCGAGAAGAACACCGGCTCGTTGCAGGCCTCCGAGAGCCCGAAGCCCTCCTCCACGAAGCGCGCGAAGGATTGAAGAGTGTTGCGAGGATCGAGCAGAGGGATCGATGACTTCAGGGCCGAGGAATGAGTCCGCTCCTGGAGGATCGAGGCGCCCTCACCATAATCTTCGCCGATCACGACCAGGGCGCCCCCGAGCACGCCGGCGGAGGCGACGTGGGAGAGCGCGTCCGACGCCACGTTGGTGCCCACGACCGACTTCCACGTCACGGCCCCGCGCATCGGGTAGTTGATCGAGGCGCCGAGCAGCGCCGCCGCCGCCGCCTCGCTGCCCGACAGCTCGTAGTAGATGCCGAGCGGCTTGAGCAGGGACTCGTTGGCGTCCGCGAGCACGTCGAGCAGGTGCGAGATCGGGGCGCCCGGATAGCCGCCCACGTAGCTGACGCCTGACTGCAGCAGGGCCTTGGTGATGGCGAGGATGCCCTCGCCTCTCAGCGTCTGCCCGCGCCCGTAGCCCAGCTGCTTGACGTCCTCCGCGAACGACCGCTCACCCATGGGTTAGGTGCCTGACGCCTGGGACGGTCGGTCGCGGCGGCGCTCGCCGGTCACGCGCTTGCGCTCCTCGTTCCAGATCGCGTAGCACCGCGGATGGAAGAGGATCGTGAGGGTCCCGCTGAAGTCCAGCTCGTACTCGGTCGCCGTGCTGATGATCTCGCCACAGCAGGAGCAGGGCTTGGCCATGCTGGGCCCCGCCCACAGCTTGACGGGATCTTCACCGGGGAGCCGGCCAGACGTGAGCAACCCACGCACCCGTTCACGGACTTGTGCGTCGTCCAACACCTTTCCCTTAGAGCCTGCGATCGACGCCGCCCGAAGCGGGCACCGGATCGGGAGCCCAAGTGTAGGTGACGCCCGGGGGGTCGTCAAGGAGGTCTCCGAT
>QHVJ01000263.1 GCA_003222275.1 Acidobacteriota bacterium
CGCGCCCGCGCGCGGCTGCTGGGCACCCTTCTCTTCGGCGTGGGTCCCGCCGATCCGGCGACGTTCGTGGCCGCGGCGGCGGCGCTGGCCACGGTGGGCGCGCTGGCCGCCTACCTGCCGGCGCACCGCGCGGCCCGCATCGATCCCGTGCGCGCCCTGGCCGAAGAGTAGAGGGGTCTATAATCCGGCCATGGTGCGTCCTCAAGAGAGCGGCCGCCGTGGGCGACCGTTGTCCGGCTGCACCGATCCAGCGGGTGTGAGTCCCGTCCCGGTAAGCACCGGAGCGCCGGGTAGCAGGCCCCAGGCACGGGGAGAGATCCCCGTGTCCCAAGCGGGGCGTCGAGAGCCTCTACGGAGGGAGCGAGCTCGCGGGCTGCAACATGAAGTGAATCCTGCAGCCTCGTCAGATTTACCAAGGGGGAGCCGAGCGGCTCATGTCACCGCGAAGGCCATGTCCGCCGCGCCGAGATCCGGAAGAGAAAGCGGGGCGGGTCCCTCCGGGGTAGGGGGAGCGGCACGCGAGCAGGGAGCGGTGCGGAAGAGGAGAGGCCCGTCTGCGCAGCCGTTGTCGCGGCAAGGCGTCCCAAATAAGCCGAAGGTGAAATTGGGCGCTGCGCAGCGGGAGTCCGAGGGGATCGTAGTACCGGCGATGGTCGCGACGAACAACGCGGCCGGAGGGAAGGGTCCCTGGGGTGGTCGTGTCGGAGTCGGGGGTAAGCGCGAGGGCGTGGCCGGCGAGTCCGGACCCAACTACCCCCGCGGGCCTGAGCCTGCGGACAAAGTGCGACAACTCCGACGCCGGCTCTACGTGGCGGCCAAGCGGTCGCCGGGCCGTCGTTTCCATGCGCTTTTCGACCGCATCCACCGGAGTGACGTCCTGTGGGAGGCATGGAAACGGGTGAGGCGGAACAAGGGCTCTGCCGGGATCGATGCTCAGACGCTGGCGGAGGTCAGTAGCTATGGAGTCGATCGTTTCGTCGAGGAGATCGGTCTCGAGCTACGCGCAGGCAGGTACCGGCCGAGAGCGGTCTTGCGCCGGTACATACCCAAAGCGGACGGGAAGAAGCGGCCGCTGGGCATTCCGACGGTCAGGGACCGTGTGGTCCAGATGGCGGCGACGCTGGTGCTGGAGCCGATCTTCGAGGCGGATTTTCTTCCGTGCTCGCACGGCTTCCGGCCCCGGCGTGGAGCAACGGGTGCTCTGGAGACGATCCGGAAGCTCGGAGCCACGGGTGCGAACCACGTGCTCGACGCCGACATCCGGGACTGCTTCGGAAGCATCGACCACGAGAAGTTGATGGTGCTCGTGTCTCGGCGCGTCTCGGACCGTCGTGTGCTGAAGCTGCTGAGGCAGTGGCTCGGTGCGGGAGTGATGGAGGATGGGCGCGCGGTGGCGCTGCTCTCGGGAACGCCCCAGGGTGGTGTCATCTCCCCGCTCCTGTCGAACATCTATCTGCACATCCTCGACACCGTGTGGACGAAGCGGTGTGCCCACCTGGGTACATTGGTGCGTTACGCGGACGATTTTGTCGTGCTGTGCGGCACGGCGGGAGCGTGCGAGGAGGCTGAGGCCAGGGTCCGCAAGATCCTGTCCCGGCTGGGTCTCGAACTGCACCCGGACAAGACGAGGCGAGTCGATCTCTCGCGGGGTAAAGAGGGCTTCGACTTCCTCGGCTGTCACCTGCGGAAGCGGATGAGCGGACGGATCTGGGAGAGGCAAGGCCAGCGGGTCTACTTCCTCCAGCGCTGGCCGTCTCGTCGCAGCATGAGGCGGGTCGGACAGCGCGTGAAGGAAATGACCGGACGTGACCGGTCCGGGGTGAAAGACGTGCGAGTCATCATCGCCGATCTGAACCCCGTGCTCCGCGGCTGGGGCAATTACTTCCGCACCGGGAACGCGGATCGCAAATTCAACCAGGTCGACACCTACGTCTGGAAGCGCCTCCGGAACTTCCTCGTGAAGCGCAAGGGACGCAACCTGCCGCCCGGTGACGCGCAGCATTGGACCCGCGACTTCTTCCACGCTCTTGGGCTGCACCGCTTGCGCGGGACCGTCCGGTATCCGGAGGCGGCGTAATGCCACCACGCGAAAGACCGCCGGTAAGCCGTGTGCGGGAAATCTGCACGCACGGTTTGAAAGGGGGTCTTGCCGAAATGCCCGCTCACCCAGGGGCAGGAAAGTAGGATCTACCAATGCCTCTGCTCCGCCGAGTCGTTCCGATTGCTCTCTTGTCCTTCGCCCTGCCCGCGCTCGGCCGAGACCAGGCGCAAACCCAGCCGCCGAGCCAAAGATCAGCCCCGCATGCGAAGCGGCGCCCAACGCTCTTGCTGCGCGACTTCCATCCGCAATCGATGTTGCACGCGCGTGTCACCAACGTCGAGCGCGCCCGGTTCCCGGTCATCGACGTCCACAACCACGTCAACGACGCGAGAAGCGCGGACGAGCACATGCCGCCCGACGAGGTCATCCAGATCATGGACGCGACCAACGTGCGCACCGCCGTCATCCTCACCGGCGAATGGGGCGACAAGCTGCAGCGCGTGATCGATGAAATGGTGAAGCCCCATCCCGGCCGCTTCATGGTCTTCACCCAGATCGACTGGTCGAGGATCGACGACGCGGGCTTCAGCGCGAAGATGGTCGAGCAGGTCGACGACGCCGTGCGCCGCGGCGCCCGCGGGCTCAAGGTCATGAAGGACTTTGGCCTCCAGGTGCGCGACAAGAGCGGCCAGTTGGTGGCCGTGGACGATCCCCGCCTCGATCCGGTCTGGGAAGAGTGTGGCCGCCTGGGCATACCGGTCGCGATCCACGTCAGTGATCCCGAGGCGTTCTTCCACCCCGTCGACGCCCGCAATGAACGCTACGAGGAGCTCACCGAGCACCCCGATTGGAGCTTCCACGGTCACGGGTTCCCGAGCAAGGAAGCGATCATCGCCGCGCGCGATCGGATGTTCGCGCGGCATCCGCACACGACGTTCATCTCGCTCCACGTGGCGAACTGGCCGGAGGACCTCGACTACGTGTCCGCCCTGCTCGACCGCCTGCCCAACGTGGTGGTGGAATTCGGCGCCCGCGAGGCCGAGCTGGGCCGGCAGCCGCGCCGTGCCCGCGAGTTCTTCCTCCAGCACCAGGACCGGATCCTCTTCGGCACCGACAACCCACCGAAGCTCGAGATGTATCGCAATCATTTCCGCTGGCTGGAGACCGCCGACGAGTACTTCGACTATTGGGGCTCCCCGCGCCAGGGTCGCTGGAAGATCTACGGCATGCAGTTGCCCGACGCCGTCCTCGAGAAGGTCTATCACCTGAATGCCGAGCGCATTTTCGGCGAGTTCAAAGGCCGGTAGACGAGCGGACACGATTTCCAGGTCAGGGCGTGGTGACGCTGGAGCCGGCGCTCTCCGCGACGCGCGCCGCCGCCCCCGCGCGGTGGGCGGCGAAGACGGCGACCGCCGTCCAGATGAGCGCGAAGGCGACGGCGTGCGCGCGGTCGAAGGCCTCGCCGTACGCGAAGACGGCGAGGAGGAACTGCAGCGTCGGCGAGAGGTACTGGAGAAACCCGAGGGTGGACAGCGGCAGCCGCCGGGCGGCGGCCGCGAAGAAGAGGAGCGGAACCGCCGTGACGGGGCCGCCGAGGAGGAGACACAGGTCCAACGACGCGTTCCCGGCCAGGAACGCGGAGCGACCGGAGGCGATCGCCCAGACGAGGTAGCCGCCGGTCAGGGGAAGGAGCAGGGCGGTCTCGATCGTCAGGCCGGCCAGGGGACCGACGGGCGCGATCTTCCTCAGGAGGCCATACAACCCGAACGACGTCGCCAGCGCGAGCGGGATCCAGGGGAACTGCCCGAGGTGGACGGCGAGCCAGAGCACGCCGGCGGCGGCGATGCCCACCGCGATCCGCACCGGCCGCTCGAGGCGCTCGCCGAGGATGGCCACGCCGAGCAGCACGTTCACGAGCGGGTTGATGTAGTAGCCGAGGCTGCCCTCCAGCAGCCGGCCGTTGACGACGGCCCAGATGTACACGAGCCAGTTGACGGCAATGCACACGGTCGAGGCGGAGAGGACGGCCAGCGTCCGGCGAGACCGCAGCGCGGGCCCGAGGCCTCGGATCTGGCGCTGCCGCCAGGAGAGGACGAGCAGGAACACGAGGGCCCAGACGACGCGATGGCAGAGCACCTCCACGACCGGCGCCGCCCGCACGGCCTTGATGTAGACCGGCATGAATCCCCACAGGCCGTAGGCGGCGATCCCGTAGGCGAGGCCGACACGACCGACGGAGGCTGGTTCGCGCGCCTTCAGGGCAGGCCTACAGCATCCGGCGCGGAAGAAGGGGGTCGAGGTGCATGAGCAGGTCGTAGACCGAGCCGCCGAAGCCAGCCGCGAGGTCCTCGGGGCGTGAGCCGTCTTCCCCATCGAAGATCGTGGCCACGTCGCCGGCCCGTGCGAGCGGCTCCGGGCCCAGCTCGGCGATGCAGTGGCTCGCCGATACGGTGGCCACGAGGGGAAAGAGCCGGCCGCCGATCTTCACCCGACCGCCCTTGGCCGCCGCCCGGGGCAGGCCGTCGGCGTGGCCGACCGGGAGCGTCGCCATCCAGACGTCCTCGCGCGCCACGTAGGCGCGGTTGTAGCCGGCGCTGTCGCCGGCGCGGAGCTGCTTGACGTAGGCGACGCGCGCCCGCAGCGCCACCGCCGGGCGCAGGTCCATCAGGCCGAGGCCGCGGAAGGGCGTCTCGGAGTAGACGCCGTAGATCGCCATCCCCGGCCGCACCATGTCGAGGAACGCGCTCTCGTTCTGGAAGAGCGCGAAGCTCGACGCCGCGTGGCGCCGCCCCAGCGCGACGCCTTCCGCCGCCAGTCCGCCGCAGAGCGCCTCGAACCGGCGTAGCTGCTCGCGGTCGAACTCCGCGTCCTCGGTGAAGGTCATCATCGTGCCTTCGATCTTCACGCCGCGACGGCGCCCGAGATCGCGCAGAAGCGGTGCTGCCTCGCGGTGCGGCACGCCGACGCGGCCGATGCCCGTATCGACGCAGACGTGGATCGGGACCGTCCGGCCCCGCTTCGCCGCGAGGCGCTCCAGCACGGGGCCGACCGGCGTGTAGACCATCGGCTGGATGTCCCGCGCCACCGCCTCCTCGAGGTCGGAGTCTCCGAGCGGCCCCATGCAGAGGACGGGCTTGCGGACGCCGGCCTCGCGCAGGGTCGCCGCCTCGTGCAGCTTCACGACCGCGAACCCGGCGACCGCGGGCTCGCGCTCGATGGCGCGCGCGACGGAGACGACGCCCAGGCCGTAGCCGTTGTTCTTGATGACGGCCAGGATCGGGCGCCCGCCCACGCGGCGGTGGACCTGGGCCACGTTGTGGCGCAGGTGATCGGTCCGGACCTCGACCCACGGATCGAAGGACGAGCGCGCAGGACCCCGACCGGGCACGGCGGTAACCGCGACCGCACGCGCCCCCGATGAGAGCGCCAGCGCCGGCGCGGCCGCCCATTGCTTCAGGAACATGCGACGCGATGCCGTCATGTCACCTCCCGCCGTGCAAGTGTACGATCCCCGCGGTGAGAATTACCGCCGTCGGCGACTGCGGCGTCGACCGCTACCTCGACCTCGGCCGGGATCGGCCGGGCGGAATCACGCTGAACTTCGCGGCCAACGCGCGAAGGCTCTTTCCCGCGCGCGATACGGTGGGAGTCGTCACCGCCCTGGGCACCGACCGCGAGGCCGGCCTCGTCCGCCGAGCCATCGCGGCGCTCGGGGTCGAGGCATGCCTGGCGGAGCTCGAAGGCACGACGTCCATCCAGTACATCGACCGCCACCCATCGGGCGAGAAGATCTTCGTTCGCTACGAGCAGGGCGTGCTGGGGAATTACCGGCTCGGCCCGCGCGAGCGCGAGGTGATCGCCCACAGCGACCTGCTCGTGGCCGTCGTCTACTCCCAGATCGAAGGCTTCTTCGACTCCGTGATGGACGCCCCCTCCGCAGGGTTGCGGGCCGTGGACTTCGGCGACCTCGCGGGAGTCACGGGCGGGACCGGCATCGTGGAGCGCTACCGAGACGGGTTTCATCTCGGCTTCTTCGGCCTCGCCGCGGGCGAGGACACGGTCGTCGACGAGCTGGAAAGGCTCGCCCGACGCCACCGGCGCCTCTTCGTGGTGACGCTGGGCGCACAGGGGAGCCTTGCTCTCGGCGGGGAGCGGCGCCTCGCGTGTCCGGCGGTGGAGGTGCCGCGGGTCGTCGACACCACCGGCGCGGGCGACACCTTCGCCGCCGGCTTCCTGCGGGAGTATTGTGTGTCGCGTGACGCGGCCCGCAGCCTCGCGCGGGGCGCGGAAGAAGCGGCCACGTCCGTACAACGCGTGGGCGCCTTCCCCTGGGACGATTGACCTCAGCGCACGAGCAGGGGGCAGGTCATGCAGTGGGCGCCGCCCCGGCCCATGAACAGCTCGTCGGAGGGAAAGGTCGCCAGCTCGAACCCGTGGCGGGCCATCTCCGCCTTCACCCGTGCCGCCCCGGCGAAACCCACCGCGCGGCGCGACCTCTCCGTCACCACCACGTTCAGGTGACCCTCCCGCCGCTCCTCGAGCGTGATGGGGATGCACGTGAACCCGCGTCTCTCCAGGAACTCCGGAAACATCACGTGGCGGGGCTCGGCGCGCCCCGCCTCGTAAAGGCGGCAGGGGAACACGCGCAAGGAGTCCTCGTAGATCAAGCAGAGCTTCTCGTCGAGCACCATGAAGATGCCGTCGATGTGGATGTGCCCGAAGGGCAGCGGGACCTCGAGGAAGTACCGCACGTCCTTGCCCAGGACGATCTCGCGCAGCGACCGGGTGCCCTCCTCGTTCGCGCGATCGCAGAGCGAAGCAACCGCGGTGTCGTCGCCCACCAGCGTCACGCCACCGCCTTCCAGGTAGCCCGGGGGCTCGATCGCGCCCAGCACGGGCACGCCGAGACGGGCGAAGGCGCGCGCCATCATCCGCTCGTCGCCCTTTCGTCCCTTGAGGTGGGGTCCCATGAGCACGGCGCCCCGCGAGAAGACGGCGGCGAGGTCGCGGGTGTAGGTCATGTTGGGACGGTGGGCGAGGTAGCCGAGCGAGTCGTCGTCGCCGGCGAGGACGTCGGCGAGGAGCAGCGCCTCGACGCCGTGGCTCCGGAGAAGCGCGAGCATCGCGTCGTAATCGGCGACGAATTTCTCCCGATCGACGGGCCGCGCGAAGTGGAACTCCCGCAGCGTCTGCGGCGTGACCTCGTCGAGCTCGCGGCCGGGCCGGTGCACCAGCACCCGCTCCAGCGTCCCGTAGGCGGTGCGAACCCCGAAGCCGGTCACGACCGTTCCTGGCCGCGGATCCAGAAGTAGACGGGAACGCAGGTGGCCGTCATCGCCATTCCAATCAGGGTGTCCAGGGGGTTATAGGCGATCGCGCTCGCGAGTAAAAGCGCCAGCACGACGATGTACACCACGGGCACCACCGGGTAGCCGGGAGTGCGGAAGGCGCTCGCCGCGTGTCCGAGCCGGCGCCGCAAGGGGAACACGGAAGCCACCATGAGGATGTTCACCACGTGCACCGGCACGACGAAGTAGGTGACGATCCGCCGGAACGTACCGAAAAAGTATAGCGCCGTGACCGAAAGCGCCATCGTGAACAGGACGGAGCCCGCCGGCACCGCGCTGCGGGCGGGCACCCAGGCCAGGGCGCGGAAGAGACGGCCCGTAGGCCGGCCCGCCGTCTCGTCGCGATACTGCACCGCTGCCGCGTAGTAGAGCCGAGGCAGCGTCATGACGAGCCCGCCGAGCGCCCCCAGTATGGACACGACGATCAGCACGTTCAGCACCTGGCCCCCGATCGGCCCGAAGGCGGCGAGCGCGACGGTGGTGGCCACCGTCGTGGGCGCGGCCCGCATCGCCTCGAGGGGCACGACCCGGAGGTACGCGAAGTTCACCACGAGGTAGAGGAGGGTCAGGCCACCGACCCCGAGACCCAGGGCCAGCGGGAGGTGCTTCGCGGGCTCCCGGACTTCGCTTCCGACGTGGCTCACGTCGATCCAGCCGTCGTAGGTGAAGAGGACGGCCGCCACTCCGAGGCCCATCAGGCGCAGGAAGCCCATGAGGCTGCCCCCCTGGGCCTTGGCGGCTTCCCCGGCGGCCGTCGGGGGGGCCGGGATGGCGAAGAGCAGGCTGCCCAGGACGAGCGCGAGCAATCCCGCGATCTTGACGGTGGTCAGGGAAACCTGGGTCCGGCCGCCCCAGCGGACGCCGCACAGGTTGACGAGGGCAAACGCGGCGATGGCGAGGACACCCCAGGTCCTGGCGGACACGCCGGATGGCGCGCCCGGGAGATGGGCCGCGAACTCGCCGAGGACGATGGCGACCCCCGCCACCGAGCCGGGACCGCTGACCCACATCTCGACCCAGATCTTGAGGAACGCCCAGAACGGTCCGAACCCCTCGCGGATGATGTGGTAGCTGGCCCCCGCGCGGGGCAGCAGCGTCGTCAGCTCGGCCAGGGTCAGGGCTCCACAAAGCGTGATCGCCCCGCACACTGCCCAGAAGAAATAGACCTGCCACGGCGACTGCGCCACCGCGGCCAGCTCGCCGGGAGTAAAGAAGATGCCGGTGCCCAGCATGTCTCCGACGACCAGGGCGCAGACCGCCCAGAGGCCGAGCTGGCGGCGCAGGGGAGCGGGCGGAGGAGTGACCAGAGCCCGGATCATATAGCGGCCACCTGACAAAAAAGGATCCGCCCCTGACAAAAAAGGGGCTTGATCTCCGAGGCGTTTCGGCCTAAAACCACCGCAACATTCTCGAACGACGGGTCCCTTCTGCACCGTAGCCGCGAGGGTGTCCTTTTGGAGGTGCCTATGACGGGTTCGAGACGCTGGCTTGCTTACGGCCTCGTTCTGCTCGCCGGCGCCACGCCTGCGCTGGCCCAGACGTTCCACGGAGGCTTGCGCGGAGCCGTGCGCGAGGCGGGGGGCGTGGTTCCGGGAGTCACGGTCACGCTGACCAACGAGGCGACCAACGCGAGCCGCACCGTCCAGACGAACCACCTGGGCGAATATGCGTTCGTCAACGTCGATCCCGGAGACTACACGCTCAAGGTCTCGATGCAGGGCTTCAAGAGCGTCGAGAACAAAGGGGTGCACATCGGCACCCAGCAGTTCCTCACGCTGGACTTCACGCTCGAGGTCGGCAACCTGCAAGAGGCGATCACGGTCGAGGGAGCCACGCCCCTCGAGACCTCGAACGCCTCGGTGAGCAGCACGCTCGACAGCAAGACGCTCGAGACGCTGCCCACCGCGGGCCGCAACCCCTTCTTCCTCGCGACCGTCACGCCCGGGGTCACGCACACCGGCGACCCCCAGTTCGTTCGGCAGCAGGACCAGACCAACTCCTCGCTGCTCTCGCTCGGCGGCGGACCGCGGCGCGGCAACAACTACACGCTCGACGGCGTCTCGATCGTCGACATCCGGAACCGCGCCGTCGTCATCCCCTCGATCGAGGCGGTGGAAGAAGTCAAGGTCCAGGTCACCACCTACGACGCGGAGATGGGCCGCACCGGCGGCGGCGTCTTCAACATGACGGGCAAGTCGGGTGCGAACGCCTGGCACGGGAGCCTCCTGGGGCAGAACCGGCCGGCCAAGACGCGGTCCCTGTCCTACTTCGCCCGCAAGGCGTGCGAGCTGGGCAACGGGTCCTGCGAGAAGCCCGACACGTACTTCTACCTGTACGCGGGCTCGCTCGGCGGTCCGATCGTCAAGGACAAGACCTTCTTCTGGGCGTCGATCGAAGGCTACAAGACGGACACGATCGACGACTCCGTCGTGAGGGCCCCGAACGGCCGCGAGCTGAACGGCGACTTCTCCCAGAGCGGGCTCACCATCTACGATCCGTTGAGCACGCGGCCCGATCCCGCCCACCCCGGGCAGTTCATCCGCACGCCGTTCCCGGGCAACGTGATCCCGGCGAGCCGCATCAGCCCCGTGGCCAAGGCCATGGCGCAGTACTGGCCGCAGGCGGGCCCGGCCAGCTCGGAGCTGGTGGACCGGTCCCGGACGGCCACCGGCAAGCTCGATCAGAACTGGAGCGACCGGTTCCATACCTCGGCGATGTACGCGTACTACCACTCGGTCGAGCCCCAGCCTCGCTCATACCTGAAGGACGGCAAGACCCAGGAGATCGGTGCGAACCATTCCGACCCCGGTGACGGAGCCCTCTACCGCACCGTGCACGCGGTGGCGGTCAACAACACGATCACCCCCAACTCGACGACCGCCGCGCACGTGCGCCTCGGCTACACGAGCTTCGCCGACGACTGCGTGCCGGTGGCGGGATTCGACCCGGGCACGCTCGGCTTCTCGTCGGGCTTCGTCAACCAGGTTCCAGTCAAGAAGTTCCCGTACTTCGCCATCGGCTCGTACGGCACGGACTACAACGGCTACATGTTCGGCGAGCGCCCCATCAACAACATCACGTACTACTCGTGGGATGCGAACACCTCGATCTCAAAGCTGTGGGGCCGGCACACCGCGAAGTTCGGCGCGTCCTACCGCAAGATCGGGGTCAAGAACCTCAACCCCGGCCAGTCCAGCGGCAGCTTCTTCTTCGACGGCCAGTTCACGAGTGCGGATCCGCTGAACCCCGACAACGCCGACCCCTATGCGCTCGCGGCGTTCCTGCTGGGCTATCCCTCGACCGGCACCATCCCTGTATCGGCGCCGATCAACGCCTACATCAACTACTACGCGGCGTACGCCCAGGACGACCTACGCGTCAATCCCAACCTGACCCTCAACCTCGGCCTGCGGTACGAGTTCGAGCAGGGCTTGCAGGAGGTGAACAATCGGCTGACCGTGGGCTTCGACCGTGAGCGGTCCTGGCCGTTCCAGGTTCCCGGGGCGAACCTGAGGGGCGGGCTCATGTACGCGGGCGTCGACGGGTATCCGACGCACCAGAGCGATCCGAACAAGACGAAGGTCGCGCCGCGCGTCGGCTTCGCCTGGTCGCCGAACGCCAAGACGGTGGTGCGCGGCGGATACGGACTCTTCTGGGCGCCGCACCAGTATGCGGGGATCAGCAGCGCCGGCCTGGGCACGCGCGGCTTCACGCAGACGACCGACATGGTGACCACCACGGACGGCGGCCTGACGCCCTGCGCCGGGTGCAGCATCGTGAATCCCTTCCCGAACGGCATCGTCCAACCGACTGGCAGCGCCGGCGGCATCCTGACCGGCGCCGGGGGAACGGTGCAGTTCAACGATCAATTCCGGAAATCCGCCTACGTCCACCAGTACTCCTTCGACATCCAGCGTGAGCTGCCCGGACGGGTCGTGGCCGGGATCAGCTACATCGGCGCGACCTCTCGGCGTCTCGGCCTGGGCGGCAACGACAATGCCACCCTGAACATCAACCAGCTCGACCCGAAGTACCTGGCCCTGGGCTCCGCCCTGCTCGACCAGCTTCCGAATCCGTTCTACGGCAACAGCGCCTTCGGCAACTTCGCGAACCAGCGGACCATCACCCGTCGCCAGCTCCTGCGACCCTACCCGCAGTTCGGCGACCTGCTGGCCGCCCAGGTCAGCGGCGGGAAGGCCCAGTACCATTCAGTGGTGGTGCGGCTGGAGCGGCCCATCGCGAACGGCTGGGGCGGGCGCATCAACTACACGTTCAGCTCGAACAAGAACAACGTCTTCGGCGAGCTGAACCAGTTCTCCAACAACAGCGGCGACCGCAACCGGCCGCTCAACAGCTATGATGTCGACGCCGAGTACGCGCACTCGATCACGGAGCAGCCGCATCGCCTCAATTTCGGGTTGACCGCCGAGCTGCCCTTCGGCAAGGGCAAGCAGC
>QHVJ01000264.1:0-540 GCA_003222275.1 Acidobacteriota bacterium
CAACACCGCCGGGATCTTCACCCGGCTGCAGCGGCCCAACCTGACCGGCACCAGCCCGGCGACCCCCGGCAACACGGACAGCCATTACGACCCGGAGTGCGGCTGCATCGCCAACTGGTTCAACCCCGCCGCCTGGTCGAACGCGCCCGCGTTCACGTTGGGCAACGCTCCGCGCACCGAAACGGACATGCGGACGCCCTTCAAGACCCAGACCGACGTCGCGTTCCAGAAGGTCGAGCCGCTCGGCGGAACCAAGCAGGTCATGGTCCGGTTCGAGATGATCAACATCTTCAACAACACGCAGTTCAACGGCCCCGACATGACCTTCGGATCGTCGTCCTTCGGCACCGTCACCGCCACGCGCGGCTTCCCGCGCTTGCTCCAACTAATGGTTCGTTTCTCGTTCTAGGACACGCGCTTCACCTCTTGGGCGGCCCCTCCGGGGGCCGCCCTTTTTCGTCTAGGATCGAAGCCGTGCCGTCGGGCTCCCGTCATATCTCTCGGGCCGTCTGGCTTTCCTTCCTCGTGCTCGTGGGTGCC
>QHVJ01000264.1:596-2269 GCA_003222275.1 Acidobacteriota bacterium
CGACGCCGAACATCGACGCCGTGGCCCGGGAGGGGGTGCTCTTCAAGAACGTCCACACTCCCGTGCCCATGACCCTGCCCGCCCACGTCTCGATGCTCACCGGCACGCTGCCGCCCACTCACGGGCTGCGCGACAACCTGGCGAACCGGCTGCCCGACGCGAGCCTGACCCTGGCCGAGATGCTCAAACCGCGCGGCTTCACGACCGGAGCCATCGTCAGCACGTTCGTCCTCGACCGCCGCTTCGGGACGAGCCAGGGCTTCGACACCTACGACGACCGCTTCCAGGCGGTGCACAAGATCGGCGACCTCAGCGAGCGCAAGGGCGACGAGACGGCCCGCCACGCCCGGGACTGGCTCGACGAGCACAAGGCGCAGCCCTTCTTCCTCTTCGTCCACTTCTACGACCCCCACGATCCGTACGAGCCGCCCGAGCCGTTCGCCTCGCGATGGCGCGAGCACCCCTACGAGGGTGAGATCGCCTTCGCCGACCATTGCGTGGGCCAGGTCATGGACAAGCTGCGGCAGCTCGGCCTGTACGAGAATACCCTCATCGTCATCACCGGGGACCACGGGGAGATGCTCGGCGAGCACGGCGAGCTGAACCACGGCTTCTTCATCTATGAGGGCGCTCTCCGCGTGCCCCTGGTCGTGCGGGTGCCGGGCGCGGCGGCGGCCGCGCGGCAGGTCGACGCGCCGGTGAGCCTCATCGACGTCGCTCCCACCATCGTCTCGCTGGTGGGGGCGCCGGTCCCCAAGGAGGTCCAGGGTGTCGACCTCTCGCCGTGGATCGCCGGGCGCGGCGCGGGAGGCGGAGCGAGACCCATCTACGCGGAGACCGTGACCCCGACCCATTACTACGGCGCGAGCTCGCTGCTCGGGGTGATCGTGGACGGATGGAAGTACATCGAGACGACACGTCCCGAGCTGTACGACCTGCGCAGCGATCCGGCCGAGGCCGTGAACCTGCTCGCGCGCGAGCCGGCGCGGGCGGACGCCCTGGGCCGGACCCTCGTGTCGATCCTGGCCGCGGCCGGCCGCGCTCCGGGACCCGCGCCCGAATCGGCGGCCCTGGACGAGGAGTCCCGGCAGCGGCTGGCCGCGCTCGGCTATCTGGGCCGCAGCGGCGGCGTCTCGTCGCAGGTCTTCGACCGCAGCAAGGAAGACGCCAAGGACCTGATCGCCTTCTTCCGGAAGGATCAGCGGCTGAACAAGCTCGTGGAGGACAAGAAGTACGCCGAGGCGCGCGCCCTCTGCGAGGAGATGCTGCAGCAGAGGCCGGGCTTCGCGGACTGCCACCTGCAGATGTCGAAGATCGCCGCGTCCGAAGGCAACCTCGACGCGGCCCTGACCGCGGCCCGGAAGGCGGTGGCGGTCGGGCCGAAGAACGAAAGGGCGCATCTTCAACTGGCCGCCCTCCTGAAGGACCGGGGCGACCTCGACGGGGCGATCGTCCACCTTCGTCAGGCGGCGACGCTCGAGCCGAACGCGCCCGACACCCGGATGCTGCTGGGCCGCGCTCTCGCGGAGAAGGGGCGGCTGGACGAAGCCGCCGGCCTCCTCGCCAGCGCCGCCACCGCGCAGCCCGAGAGCGCGGCGGCGGCGACGCAACTGGGTTTCGTGCTGGCCAGGCAGGGCAAGCTCGAGGAGGCGGTGGCCAGCTACCGTCGCGCG